>NZ_JBTJER020000001.1:0-202059 GCF_054456695.2 Leucobacter faecis | reverse complement strand
CCTATTGTTCGGGAAAATGTGGGCGTGCGCCCAAAAGTGGGTGTTATCAGGACCGATAACACCCACTTTTGGCCGCACGATGCCTGGGCGCCTGTGTGTGACCTGGTTCGTGCCGTTTGAATGCCGACAGACAGCTCATCTAGTAACGAGCACCGGCCAGAAATAATTTTCACAGTTGTTGCTAAAACGGACTTGGTTCTTCGCCCGCAGCCTCGCCACTGTTGCCGTTGCCGTTGCCGTTGTTGTTGTTGTTGTTGTTGTTGCCAGGGTCGTCCCATTCGTGCCTCCCAAACGGGTACTTGCGGGCGTGCTCATCGGCGAGGGCCTGCACGTCGGGTGGTTCGAGCACGGTGCGAAACATCACCCTCGAGGGCGGCTCGGTGCGATACTTGCGGCCTGACGGGAACGTCCACGTGAAATCACCGTTGTCGCCCTGTACGGGGAGGCACCCGCCGTGGTGTTTAATCACATGGTGACCGCGGCAGGCGGCGGCGACATTAGTGAGTGAGGTGGGGCCGCCGTCCTCAGCTGCGACCGTGTGGTCGATGTCGCACCGGTAAATCGGCAGAGTACACCCCGGGAACCGGCACGAGGTGTCTCGCGCCGCCAAATTCCGTTTCAAGTGGGCGGGCACCCGGTAGCTATCGACCGTGAGAATGTCACCGACGGTGGTGTTGCCGCTGTTCACGGTGCCGCAGCTACCGCAGATCGTTGTATCGGTGCTGGTGCCTGTTCCGGTGCCGTCGGTGACGGTGATGATGTCCCAGCTGGGGGTGTCGTGCAGGATTCTTACCGCGGTGTCGGTGTCGATGGGGCCGACTCCCACGAGCTCGGGCTGGAACCCGCGCGTGAGCTCAGCAGCTCGCGCGTCGCTCTCGGTGCCAGCGGAAGTCGCGGCCGGGCCTTTCGCGCCAGCTCCTGCCATAGGAGCACCTCCGGCGCCGCCGGCGCCAGCAGTGTCAGCAGTGTCAGCAGCGCCACCAGCATCGAGGCGGCCCGTGAGCGACACCGGCACGAGCACCTGCACCCGCGCGGTCACCCGCAACCCGAGCCGCTTACGCCCCGCCCTGCGGCCCCTACCCGCAACCCCAAAGCTCGCACCTGCCATATCGGCGTCGGTCACACCATCGCCGGTCACATAGCTGCCAGCCGGATCAGCGCCGGTCACACCTGCGTCACCCACATCACTGCCACAGAAGTCTTCATCCGTGAGTTCACCATGCGCGAGCAGCGCGGTCAGGCTATCGGCCCGCGCCTCGCCCAGGGGCCGTTTCAGCGCCGACACCGCGGCCGCCGATAACGGCGTCCCCGCTACTTCGGCCGTCTGCTTCCCTGCGGCTATGTCACGTTCTTGCAAGAGTTTCGCGTACTGGGTGACACGATCAAAAATGACGTGCGCCTCAAAACTCGTCACGACCGCCTGCACCTGGCACATGCCGTCATCAAGCTCGACCAAGCGCACATGCCGGTCACGCTTGGCCAGCTGGTGCCGGTCATCAAACGTCACCCCGGCCAGCTTCTCCGCCACACGCTTCGCCGTCGGCGCCACCTTCGGTGCGGTATCGCGCTTCGCGTGCACCACCAGCGCCCGATCAAGCAGCGCATACCGGCGCGCCACCTCTCGCGCCACGGCAACCTCATCGTAGGGCGCGCCACCAGCGGTCGCGTCGGGCGACTCACTGCCGGGCGTGCCGGCACCCTCTGCCTCACCGTCACCGTCACCGGTCGTGCCGTCGCCAGCCGCGCCGTCACCAGACTCGGCGGCGGTCGCGTCGCTGGGGCTTTCACCGCTGGCTGTTGCAGGACAGTCTGTACCATTGGTAACCGCGCCGTCAGCTTGAGCAGCCGCCTGCGCAGCCGCCTGTGCAGCCGCCTGTGCAGCCGCCTGTGCGACGGCCTCGTGGCCGATGATACGGCCTGCGTTCACCAGGCCGCGCACATGCTGGTCAGTGACCTCACCCTTCGCAAGCGCACCCAGCATGACCGGGCAGTGCTCGACCGCATCAACCGCGTGTGACATGTCGTGCCCCACCCGCCCCTCGGGCACCCGCAGCGCGGCCGCGATCTCGGCCCGCACCACCCGGTATGACCGGTCACGCCACACCTGCGCACCCCGCGGAAGCCTAATCACGGGCAGACCAAACGACTCACCACCTGCGCTCGTGCTCGTGCTCGTGCTCGCAGTATTGCCGTGATCATCGCCAACAGCCGCATCGCCACCGTCGCGACTAGCGTCAGCAGCCTCGTTGCTGCCTGCGCCTTGATCGTTGTTTCCTGTGTCGCCGTAAGTACCGCCACCGGTGCTCGGCTGAGCTTCCCTCGCAGCGATGCTCGCACGCACGACCGCTTCGTCGGTCACAAACGCCGGCTGCTCCGCTGGCGAAGCGCCCACTGCATCCTCAGCGCCCTCGGCGGCATGACCCTCGGCGCCGGCATCGTCGTCTTCGCTCGGCGCGGGCTTGAACGGCCAGTCGCCCTCGGCTTCTGCCAGCTTGTACGCGTCTGCCAGCAACACCGTCAGCTCGGCCTGCAGCGCCCGCATGCGCGCATCAACCTCCACGACCCGGGAGACCAGGTCGTTCAATCGCCCCCGGTTGGGGCTTTCAGCGCTGAATGGATGTTGCATGATTTCATTACAGCAGCGACCTACGACATCACGATTTACCGTCGAAAATACGCGGAAATTGAGTGTGATTGAGGTGTTGTGGATCCTGCGACTCCTCCGTCGCGCAGGATGACAGGAAGTGCGCGCAGGATGACGCCCAGGATCACAAGGGTCGTCACAGCCCCTACGCGCGGGCGTACCGCAGCAGCAGCACCGTGTTGACCCCGCACGAAGCACCCGGCGACACCCACGACGGGCCGCACAAGACCCTACGGCCGCCAGTTCCAGGGATCTCGGGGAAGCCGAGCAGGGTCGAAACGAGAAACAAGTCCGGCAGGCGTTACTCGCTCACCGGGGGCAGCAAGACCCAGTGAATGGGCAAGTTGCGTGAGTACGTCTTGCGCAGACGTGCCCGCCGCTTCGAGCTGACGCAGCGTAACCGCCCCGTCACGCTTCGCGAGTCGCGCTCCTGTGGGTCCGAGCACGAGCGGCACGTGCGCGTACTCCACCACTGGTGGCGACGGCACGTCAAGCAATCGCTGCAGCAAAATCTGCCGCGGTGTCGAGGGCGCCAGGTCTGCCCCACGCACGATCTGGTCGACACCCATCGCCGCGTCGTCGACCACCACGGCAAGGTTGTACGCGACTGTGCCGTCGCCGCGTCGCAGCACCAGGTCGTCGATGTCCCCCCGCACCTCCCCCAGCATCAGGTCGGTGAACTCGGGCGCGACGGCACCGTCTGGCGCGCGCAACCGCAGGGCGGGCTGTCTCGGCGCGATCATCTCTCGCGCCGCGCGACGCTCCTCGGGTGTACGGTCACGGCAGGTACCGGGGTACGCCCCCGGCGGGGCATGGGGCGCCGAGGGAGCGGCGAGAATATCCTTGCGCGTGCACGTGCACTCGTACACCAACCCGGCATCGGCAAGCCGATCGATCGCGGCTTCGTGCGCTGCCCCGCGGCTCGACTGCAGCACCGGATCCCCATCCCAGTCCAGCCCCAGCCGGGCAAGATCCTCGAGTTGAGCGGCCGCTGATCCGGCGTCGCGTGCGCGGTCTAGATCTTCGATGCGCATGAAGAAATCACGGCCGGTCGAGCGGGCAAACAGCCACGCGATGAGTGCCGTGCGCAGGTTTCCCAGATGCAGGTCACCCGAGGGGCTGGGCGCGTAACGCCCCGCGCCCACGCTACGGTCGTCGCTTCGGTCGCTGCTACCGCCTCGGCCTACTTTGTTCATCTGTTCATTCTGGCACGCACAACAAACTCGAATGCACAGCGCGGCTGTTACGCGCCAGTCACCCAGCGCCAGTCACCCAGCGCCGCGATCCCAGCGCCCCGATTTGCGCACCAAGCGCTACGCTGCAGTGGGAGGCAAACATGCACGAAGCACTGCAAGAACTACGGGCACAGTTGGGCGACCGGCTTGTCACAGACGCCGCCGAGATCGCAGAGCACGCCCACGACTCGTCGCGCGACTCCCCCGAGGGCGAGGCGATCGCGCTCGTGCATGCCTCGTCGACCGAAGACGTCTCAGCGGCGCTCGCTTGGACGAACGAACGCGGCGTGCGCGTGAGTGTGCGCGGGGCGGGCACTGGCCTCGCTGGCGGTGCCAACGCCTACGCGGGTGGGCTGATCCTGTCGCTCGCGGGCATGAACCGTATCATCGAGATCGATGCCGCAGACCGTCTCGCGGTCGTACAGCCCGGCGTCATCACGGCCGAGCTTGACGATGCTGCGCGAGACCAGGGCCTCTTCTACCCGCCCGACCCGGCGAGCGCGCGCAGCTGCACTATTGGCGGCAACATCGCCACCAACGCTGGAGGGCTGCGCTGTGTCGCCCACGGCGTGACCCGCGACGCGGTGGCGGCACTCGAAGTGGTGCTCGCGGACGGGCGCGTTTTGCGCACGGGTGCGCGCCCCCGCAAGAACGTGGTCGGCTACGACCTCACGAGCCTCATCGTGGGGTCTGAGGGTACCCTCGGCGTGGTCACCGAGGCCACTGTGCGCCTCAAGCCGGTGCCGCCCGGCACTCCCTGCAGCTTTCGCGCGTCATTCGACGACCTCGAGTCTGCGGGCCGCGCCGTCACCGCGATCGTCGGTGGCCCTCACACCCCCGAGGTGCTCGAGCTCATGGATGCCGCGAGCGTCGAAATCATCGAAGCCTACCGCCCCAGCGGTATCGCGGTGCCGCGCGGCGCTATGCTCGTCGGGCAGACTGTGGGCTTCGACGCGGCTGACGCGGCCGCTGCCATCACTCGGGCCTGCAGTGACTATGGTGCGACCGAGACTGAGCTGTCAGACTCAGACGCACTGATTGAGGCCCGGCGGCTCTCGAACCCTGCGCTCACCGCCCGCGGGCTGAAAATCTCGTGCGATGTGGGGGTGCCCGTCGCGAAACTCGCCGAGATCTTTCACGGCATCAATGAGATCTCTGCCCGTCACGGCCGGCTGGTGTCGACCGTGGCGCACGCGGGCGACGGCAACCTGCACAGCACCGTCGACTGCGCCGATGACGACGTGGCCGCCGCCGACGCGCTACTCGACGACATCACGCGGCTCGCGCTGTCGCTGGGCGGCACCATCACGGGCGAGCACGGCGTCGGATCGGTGAAACAGCACGAGCTGCCGTGGCAACTCGACGACGTGTCACGCGCCACGCAGCGTGCGATCAAACTCGCCCTCGATCCGCGCGGCACCCTCACCCCCGGTCGCGCCATCTAACGGTACCCACTACCACGGCCCCCAACACCACGCCCCCAACCAAGCCCCTTGGTTCACTCGAGTGCACCACCCTTGGACCGACGACAAGACCAGTGGCAGGATCGAAGCATGCGAATTCTCTCGATCCAGTCATCGGTCGCGTACGGTCACGTGGGCAACTCGGCCGCGGTGTTTCCGCTGCAGCGCATCGGCGTCGATGTGATGCCCGTGCACACCGTCTGTTTCTCAAACCACACGGGTTACGGCGCCTGGCGCGGCCCGCTGATCGCGGGCAGCGACGTCACCGAGATCATCACGGGCATCGAGGAGCGCGGCGGGCTTAATGGCGTCGACGCCGTACTCTCGGGCTATCAAGGTGGCGACAGTATTGGTGACGCGATTCTCGACGCCGTTGCACGGGTAAAGCGCCATAGCCCCGAGGCCATCTACGCCTGCGATCCGGTGCTGGGCAATGCCAAGTCGGGCTGCCATGTCGCCCCCGAGGTGCAAAACCTGATTCGCGACCGCGTCGTGCCCGCGGCCGATCTCATCACGCCCAACCAATTTGAGCTCGGATTCATCACGGACACCACCCCCAAGACCCTCGACGAAATACTCGCCTCAGCCGACCTGGCCCGCGCCCGCGGGCCGCGCACCGTGCTCGTGACGAGCGTCGAGCGCGAGGACCGCACGCCCGGCACCCTCGAAATGCTTGCGGTCACGGGAGAGGGCGCGTGGCTCACGACCACCCCGCACCTGCCGCTGAAGGCGAATGGCTCGGGCGACGTCACCGCGGCCTTGTTCACCGCGCATCTGTTGCGCACGGGCGACGCCGCTCTCGCGCTCGCGCGCACGACCGCAAGCGTCTTCTCACTGCTTGAGACCACGCTCGAGGCAGGCACCCGCGAACTGCAGCTCGTCGCTGCGCAAGAGGCCTACGCTCACCCCAGCGACCGGTTCGAGGCCCGGCGCGTGCGCTAACCGCCGCCGCGGGGCATTGATCCGGATCATTGCCCCGCCGCGCGCTCGATTGCGCCGGCACGCGTCGAGAATAAAATATGCGCGACAAGTTCCGTCTATGCCGCAGGCTTAAGCGGAAGTAGTCGCGCATATTTTTTATACACGGTGGCAGGATCACTGCCCAAGCGAGATCACTGCCTCGGCGAGGCCGTTGCCCGCGGCCCACGCGGCTGGGTACGCTGGCCGCCCAAGACTGCTTAACGGAGCGTGGTTCCGAGCGCGATACCGAGCATCGCACACACCACCGCCGCCACGAGCACGCCCGCACCGTTAGCGAGCGCCGCGCCAAAGCGACGCTCGGCGAGCAACTTCGCGGTGTCGAGGCTCGCAGAGCTAAAGGTGGTGTAGCCACCGAGCAGCCCCACTCCCACGACCTCGGCGATCGGCGAGCCCAGGGCGAGGCCGGTAAGCACCCCCAGCGCGAATGAACCCGTGAGGTTTACGACAAACAACCCCCACGGAAACGAGTGGCGCCGCCTGCGCGCCATCGCGCGGTCGACGCCGTAGCGCAGTGCGGCGCCCGCACCGCCAGCCGCTGCGATCGTGAGCGCATGCCACACGCCCGTCATGCGCTGCGTGCCTGCCCGATGCGGCCGAGCCAAATGCCCGCGATGCTCGCGACGAAGCCTGCCACGAGCGTGCCACCCGCGTAGCCGAGCGCTTGCCAGACTCTGCCGTCACCCAGCAGTTCAGCGGCTTCTGTCGCGAGCCCGCTGTAGGTCGTAAACCCGCCGAGCACTCCCGTGCCGAGCAGCAGCCACCAGCGGTCGGTGTGCCGCTTGGCTGTGGTGACGCGATCTACCACCGAAAACAGCAGCCCGAGCGCAAACGCTCCCACGAGGTTGACCACTAGCGTCGCCCAGGCGGCAGTGTCAACTCCGGCCAGGCCTACCGCTCCTTCTGCGCCTGCCGAGCTGCCCATCAGAGCGCCGACACCATATCGCGCGAGTGTGCCCACTGCGCCTCCAGCTGCGACGAGCCCAAACGGGGCGAGCGAGCCTGGCACCATGTGATTTAGCCTACACCCGCGCCCGGCGGCGGGCGGCGGGCTGGGCGCGGCGCGCGCGGGCGCGCCCCTGCGGTGGGAGATCACAGCCGAACGGGCGTACGCTCGTCTCATTCCGACAGCTCACCGCAGAGCACCTCGCTCACGGCCGGGCCGCCAGCTCACAGAAGAGGCCAATGTGACCCGCCACTCGCTCTCCCACTCCCGCACGCTACGCGCGCGCGGTCGCATCGTGCCCCGCGCCGCACATGCGGCCCTCGCGGGGCTCGCCGTCACGCTCACCGTTTCGATCGCGGGTTGCGCCACGGGCGCTGACCCTGTGGCCACGCGCGAAGCCCTGCAGGGGGCTGCCGAGACGCCCGCACCCGAGCGTCAGGCACAACAGCAAGAAGCCGAGGCGGACGCCGAGCCGATCGAGCTTGAACCCCTCGAGTGTTTACCGACCCTGGTGGTCACTGCCCGCGGCACGGGTGAGCCGTCTCGCGGCCAGCTACTCGGCCCCGTCTCACGCGCCATCGCCGAGGCTCGACCAGATCAGGTCGTGAGCACCGATCTCGATTACCCCGCAGACACCGACGTCAACGAGGGCGCGTCTCTGGGTGTACGCACCCTGGTGACGATGCTCAATCTGCAGGCGCAGACCTGCCCCGAACAAAAGTTTGTACTGCTCGGCTATTCACAGGGGGCGCTCGTCATCGGCGATGCGCTCTCGACGCCCACAGATCGTTTCGTGGGTCTTGAGGCAGATGAGCTGCGCCCTGAAGCGGTCGCGGCGGTGAGCGCAATCGTGTTTTACGGCGACCCTCGTTTTGTGGGCAGCGAGCCATTTAACGCGGGCGACTATGACGAGGCCCGCAACGGCTTGCTCCCCCGCCCGGTCAACGCGCTCGAACCGTATGCGAAAAAACTGCGCGACTACTGCGTTGGCGATGATTTCATCTGTCAGGCGACGACGACCGGCCTCGACGAGGCCGGCCACGTCGCCTACTTCGACAACGGCATGCAGCAAGACGGGGCCGCATTTGCGATCACCAAGCTGCCGCCTGTCGCGAAGTCAACTCAAGAGAAGGCCAAATCGGGCGAGAAGCCATCGCCCGAGAAGCCCGCGGCCAAGCCGGCCGAAGGCTCTGAGCCAAGCGCGACCGAGTAGCGGCCCCGTACCGCCCTACGCTGCCACGTCGGTGAGCGGCACGCTCGGGTCGCGCAGCTTCTCGAGGTCGACGGTCACGCCGCTGCGCACCAGATCTTGAATCTGCTCGTTCACGTCCCACACGTTGACGTTCATGCCGCCGCCTACGCGGCCGTCCTTTACCCAAAACGCGAGGTACTCTCGCTTGGCCAGGTCGCCGCGCACCACCACCTCTGCGTCTCGCATCAGGTGCGGGTAGCCCGCCATTTCCATGCCGAGCTCCCACTGGTCAGTGAAGAAGAACGGGATCACGTCGTAACTGACCGACTGCCCGAGCATCGCCTGTGCCGCTGCCTTGCCCGTGGCAAGCGCTACAGCCCAGTGCTCGCTGCGCACTCGCGTGCCCGCCCCCGCGTGGTCAATGTTCGCGAGGTCACCCGCCGCAAACACGTCGGGTGCGCTGGTGCGCAGGCTCGCGTCGACAAGCACACCGTTTTCGACATCGAGGCCCGCTGCCTGCGCGATTTCAACGTTGGGAATCGCGCCGACCCCCACGAGCACGAGGTCGGCTGGCAGCGTCTCACCGTCTACCTGCACTCCCGTCACCACGCCGTCTTCGCCCACCATGCCCTCGACGTTCGCGTGCATGCGAAACACGGTGCCGTGAGCCTCGTGGAGCTTCTGGAAGTCGCCGCCGAGTTCAACACCCAGCACCGCTTCGAGCGGCGCATTGCCCCGCTCCAGCACGGTCACGGTGTTGCCCTGAGCGCGAGCGGCCCAGGCTGCCTCCATGCCGATCCAGCCGGATCCGACCAACACGATGTTCTTGCCCCCCGTGGCGAACACGGCGTGAAGCGCCCGCGCGTCTTCGATAGTCCTGAGCGTGTGCACCCCGGCGAGGTCGGCCCCCGCAATGGGAAGCGTTCGGGCACGCGATCCGGTGGCGAGCAGAAGTTTCTCGTATTCGAGGGTTTCGCCACCTACCAGCGTCACGGTGTGAGTCTTGGTGTCAAACGATTCGGCCGAGATGCCCTGGCGCACAGTGATGCGCTGCTCGTCGTACCAGGCCTGCGGGTGGGTGAAGACCGAGGCTTCATCGTCTTTGCCCTGCAGGTAGCCCTTCGACAATCCGGGGCGCTCGTAGGGCAGTTGCGCCTCACCCGCGATGATCGTTATGTCTCCTGTGAAGCCTTCTTCGTGCAGCTGCGCCGCTGCACTCGCGCCCGCAAAACCGCCGCCCACAATCACCATGCCGCTCATCGCGCCACCTCTTTCTTGCCTTCAGACCTGAGACTTCGCTTACACTTCGAACTCTAATGAAGATCTCGCTCTAGTGTCAATAAGTTTCGCCGATAGACTATTGGCATGAGCAATATCGACAGCATCCATGCCGTGGGCGCCCTTGCCGACCCGGTTCGCCGCGAGCTGTACGACTACGTGGTGTCTCAGCACGACGCTGTGGGCCGCAAACAGGCAGCAGAGGCGGTAGGCACACCGCAGCACACCGCCAAGTTTCATCTCGACCGCCTGGTCGATGAGGGGCTACTCTCGGTCGAGTACCGGCGCCTCAGCGGCAAGACCGGGCCGGGCGCTGGGCGACCCTCGAAACTGTACCGACGCTCTGAAGCTGAAATTGAGGTGACGCTGCCCGGGCGGCAGTACGACCTGATGGGTGGCATTCTCGCCGCTGCGATCGAACAGAACGACTCCCCCGATATGCAGCGGGCCCTCGATACGGTCGCCCACACCGCAGGCGTAGGCGTGGGCGCCGCCCACCGCACGGCAATGCCAGAGCCCGCCGCCGACGCGCTCACCGAGATCGCTGATACGCTCGCGGCCCAAGATTTTGAGCCGGTTGTTGAGCCCGGTGCGGTGCGGCTGCGCAACTGCCCATTCGATCACCTCGCCAAAGATCACACGCAACTCGTGTGCGGCGTGAACCAAAAGTTTGTGCAGGGTGTCGTCGACGGCCTCGGGTGCGGCTGCGGCCACGCTAACCTCGAGCCCGAAGCTGGCTACTGCTGCGTCACGATTCGCGAGCGCGCAGCAGGGGCGACCGACGCGTCTGCGCCCGAGACCGGAGTGCCCGGGTGCGCTGAGGCCGCGTCAACGTGTGTGTGCCAGCGGCACGGCTGATCCGGCACGCATGATCACTGGGCGCTGAGCACACCAGCGCCCGCCAGGCGATTACGCCTTCGTGACGGGAACGACGCCGGTCACGCTCTGCTCGCTCTCCCAGCATTCGATGCCACTCACCTCTGGCAGCAGAGCGCGCGTAAACACGGGCTCCTGCCCGAGTTTGCGCTGGCGCGTGTAGTCGCGCATGAGTTTGAATGCGATGCCAGAGAGCAGCCCGATCGCGATCAGGTTGACAAGGGCCATGACGCCCATGATCGAGTCGGCCGAGTTCCAAATCAGATCGGCCGAGGCAATCGAACCGACGAAGATGGCGGCCACTGCGAGTACCCGGTACCCCAGCAGCACACCGGGCCTGGCCGAGATGAACTCGATGTTCGACTCGCCGTAATAGTAGTTGCCCAGGATCGAGCTGAACGCCAGCAAGAAGATGATCACCGATAGCAGCACGTTTGACCAGGGCCCCAGCGCGCCCACGATGGCATTCTGGGTGAGGTCGATTCCCTTGGCGGCGTTTGCGAGGTCGGGGGTCGACACGAGAATAATGAACGCGGTGATCGAACACACGAGAAAGGTGTCGAAGTAGACGCCGAGGGTCTGCACGAGCCCCTGTTTCACCGGGTGGGTTACGGCCGCGCTGGCACCCGCGTTGGGGGCCGAGCCGAGGCCCGCCTCGTTCGAGAACATGCCACGTTTAATGCCGGTCATGAGCACCGTGCCAAACGCGGCGCCGACCACCTGGTTGGCGCCGAACGCGCTCGTATAGATCGAGAGAAACACCTCGGGCAGGCGTTCGATGTTCATGCCCACGATCACGAGCCCGAGCAGCAAGTAAAGCAGCGCCATCGCCGGCACAACAGCCTGGGTCACGCTCGCAATGCGGCGTACCCCACCGAACACCACGAGCGCGGTGAGAGCTGCCAGCACAACGCCCACTGCGATGGGCAGCCAGTCAACGGTGCCACCGAAGCTCGATGAGACGGTCGCGGTGATGGTGTTGGCCTGCAGCGAGCTAAACGCAAAGGGGAAGCAGACGATCAAGATGCCCGCGAATAGCGTGCCCATCCACTTCGCTTTGAGTCCCTTCCACATGTAGTAGGCGGGGCCGCCCCGAAACCCGTTCTCGTCGCGCACTTTGAATAGCTGACCGAGGGTCGACTCGACAAAGCTCGACGCGCCGCCGACGAACGCCATCGTCCACATCCAGAACACGGCGCCGGGGCCACCGATCGCAATGGCGGTGCCCACTCCCGCGATGTTGCCAACGCCCACGCGCGACGCCGCAGAAATCGTGAACGCTTGAAACGCGGACACGGACTGCGGCTCACCGTTCTCGTCGGTGGGTGTCTTGTTGGTGAGCGTGCGCAGCATCTCGGGAAACCAGCGCAGCTGCACGGCCCCCGACCTGATGGTGAAGTACAGCCCGAGCCCAATGAGCACGGGGAGCACAATCCAGGTCCACAGTGTGTCGCCTGCCTGCACCATGAAGTCGTTGAGCGCGTCCATGCGTCAAGTATTGCAGTGCGCGGCACGTTAGCGCCCCACATTTGAACACGATTTTCGACGAATCCAAGTGTGGGGCGCTCGCGTTTGGTGCGCGAGTCGTTACGCCCGACGCCTACGCAGCACGACCGTTCCTGCGACGAGCAGCAGGGCGCTCAGGGCGAGGCCGCCGCCCCACAGCGCTGAACCGCCCGTGTTTGAGAGGTTCTGCGGCTGCTTGGGAGTGGCCGGCGTAACCGGCTCGACCGTCACCTCTGCGCCCGCGGCAAACTCGACCTGGGCAATGTCGCTTACGTTGCCCGCAGCGTCAATCGCGCGCAGCTCAACCACGGCGGCCTCCTTGCCCAGGGGCACCCTGGCCGATAGTGCGCCCTCTTGCATCTCGAGGTCTTTCGCGAGCTGCTGCCACCGATCGGCACCCTTGATTCGATGTTCGACCCGCGCAACGCCCGATGTGGCATCGGCGATGGTGAGGTCGATGTCGCCGCGCGAACGCTGTGCGGCCGCCTGCAGCTGCGGTGCCACCGTATCGATGTTGACGCTGTGCTGCGCCGGCTCGCTCACGTTCTTGAAATCGTCGCTTGCGCGCGCCCATACCGTGTGCCGGCCGTCGGCCCCCAGCTCAACCGGGTCGGTGTACTGCGCCCAATCGTCGCCTGTGAGTGAGAACTCGATCGTGGGCGCATCATCGGCGTTGTCTGTGGCGGCGATACCCACCGCCACAGGCGCCTTGCGGTACCACCCTGATGCCTCAGCGGCAGGTGCCGTGAAGCTTACGACGGGGGCTTCGTTGTCGCTGCGCAGTCGGATGTCTACCGTTTCATCACCGCTCATGGACACCGACTTCGCAGAGCCTCGGCTTCCATCTGTTCCCACCGCGACGACGTCACACGTGGTCGCTGGTGCGTGCGTCGTCACGGTGCCGTCTGCCTGAGTGTCGCCTGCTGCACGCCAGCCCGCATCGCCCTCGCAGCGAAGCGCCGTGGCCGCCGCTGCCGCGGGCTCGCCCGCTTCATCGGTCACTGCGATTGTTACTTCTTCGAGCGCCGCCCGAAACACTGAGCCGCCCAGCACGCGGGCCGCAATCGCCATGCGCTCTTCAGAGACAAACTCCAGCGTGTCAGTCGTCTGGTGGTACGCGGGTTCGAGCACAATGTTCGTGCCACCGGCCCAGAACATCCAGCTAAAGACAACCGCCGGGATTCCTACGTCATGGAACGACTGGTGGTCGCTTCGGCCGACCTGCCCAATCTGCAGTGCCCCCATTCCAGCGATTTGCGATACCGTATCAGCCAGCCCAAGGACGGGGTTGTCTTCTTTCGTTGCCCCGTCAACGGTGAGCGCCCAGAACCCGAACGGCTGCGATTCGGTGCCCGGATAGTTCGTACCCGCCATGTCCATGTTCCACGCGCCGATGGTGCGGTCACGCTCTTCAGCGGTCATCACATTGGACGCGTGGTGCTTCGAGCCTTTAATGCCCTGTTCTTCAGCACCCCAGGCCCCCACCCGCACCTCGGTGTCGAGGGAGTAAGAACCGAGAATCCTTGCGAGCTCCAGCATGATGCTCGTGCCCGAGCCGTTGTCACTAGCACCGTGGCTGCCGACGACCGAGTCAATGTGTGCACCGATGTAGACGATCGGTGCCTCGGGGTCGCCGTTTGCTGCTTCACGCACACCGATCACGTTGGTGCTCTGGTTTGAACCGGTCTGCGTGGTAATCGAGAGCGAAAGCGGGCCATCCTGTAGCAGGGCGCGCATGCGCTCGCCCTGGTTCAGCGCTGCTCCCACCACGACGAGCCCCTGGGCTTCATCCGGTACGGAGCCCGGGTTCGGCAGCGCCTCTGGTGAGCTGGCGCCCGCGACCTTGGCAAACACAACGCCCGTGGCCCCCACGCCAGCGAGGTCCTTCAAGATCGCGTTGCGGGTCGCCGCTGCCGCGTTCCAATCGACGAGCACGATCTTGCCCACGAGGTCCACGCGGGTCGTTAGATCGCCCGTCCCTGATCCAATTTCGATCAGCTCGCCTTCGAGCGCGGTGTCGCTTCCCGTAAAGACCGCGTTTGTCGCCGGCTTAAACTGCCAACTCGCGTATCCCTCCTGGTATCGACTGGGCACAACGTCAGCAAACGTCTGCGGCGTGGCGGCGAACGTTTCGCGCGACGTGTCAAATCCGTACGACTCGAGGGTGGTTTCAACGTAGGCGGCGGCCGCTTCTTCGCCCGCAGTGCCCGCTACGCGCGGGCCAATCGTGTCGGCGAGATAGACGTCATGGTTCCAAATGTTTTGTGAGTTCACCTCGTCCAAGAACTGCTGCTGAAAGCCGGGCAGCGTGGCTTCACCCGTGATCGCCTCTACCGCGTCGATGGGCGCGAAGCTCTCTGCGCGTGAGACGACGGCCTGAGCCGCCGTTCCCTGCAGCAGAAGCGGAAGCGCAACGGCTGCCGCGCAGGCCGCCACAAATGGCCTGCGCATACGGCCCTTCGGCCGCGCCAAAGCACGTGAATGCGCGTGCTGTGTATTCATGTAACCGGGGTGTCCTCTCTGACGGATTACACGTGTCAAAGATTTTTGACACATTCGGTTACACTATCGGCCTGCCACGAACGCGCCACACCTGTATTACGTTGTGTCTCAATCGTGTGACTGATCGCGCAGTCGCACCAGCCGCTCGTGCCCCGTTTCTTCAAGCTCCGCGATGTCTGAGCGCGACTTCAGAAACTCAGAGAACGAACGGAATCCGAGCGCCTTCTCGTTAAACGACGGATCCATGCGGCGCATCTGCTGCTTCACAGCCGAACTGTGCAGCCACTCAGAATCGTCTTTCTCGAGCCCCAGCCACAGCGCACGAATCAGCAGCCCGGTGATCTCAAGCTCGGTATCTGCATCGGTCTCTGCGCTTACCTCTGCGCTTGGCTCCGCGTCCTGCGCCGGATCACTGCCCCTGCGCGCGTCGACCGGCTCTGCCTGCCCAGCTTGTTCGCCCGAACCAGCGCCCTTGGCGCTGCTTTCTTTTGCCGCGGCGGGCTTTGACGCTCGGCGCGATCGGCCCTTCGAAGCGGCAAGAGCGCTTTGTTCGGCGGCGGGCGGAGCCTCAGTCGACGCTTCTCGGGGAGCTTCAACGGCCGGTTCCTCGTTTACGACGGCACTTGAGCGGGGCACCTGCCGCGCCTCTCTCCCGGGTCGCTCCACCCCGGGCAGCGTGTCGTACGACGCAAACTCATCACACGCCGCGGTGAGCGATTTCGCGGTTGAACCGGCGACACCGATTCCCACAACGTAGCGCCCCAGCCGCTTGCAGCGTTGCGCGAGCGGTACATAGTCGGAGTCGCCCGCCACGATGACCACGTGGGTGAGATCGTCGAGCCGAAACATGTCTTCGACCGTGTCGACCGCCAATCGAATATCGGCCCCGTTTTTCGCGTAGGCGGCCGCCGGAAACAGCTGCACCAGGTCAACGGCCCGCGCGACCAGCTGTGACCGGTAGAGCGCGTTAATCGGCGATGACCAGTCGGCGTAGGCGCGCGTCAGCACGAGCGTGCCAAATGACGAGGCGTAATCGATGATCGCGCCCACGTCGACAGCGGCAGCTTCGAGCCTGGCCGCGATCTCGGGGTCACTCGGGTCTTCGGCAATGCGGTGCCTGTCGCGCCCGAACGAGTTGCGCCCGTGCACGCGGTCGTACCACGAGAGCACAATGTTGTCGAAGTCTAGGTAGACCGCGACTCGGCCGTTCTGATTATCTGCCACCCCTCTAGTGTGACAGGCGCACGCCACGCTGCCTACGCCGCGAGCAACTTTCGACCGCAGCGCGGCGATCACTCAGGCCGCAGCGCGGCGATCACTCAGGCCGCAGCGCGGCGATCGCGAGGTCTGCCCGGTCGGTGACAATCCCGTCGACTCCCATCGCTACGAGCTCGCGCATGCGATCAGTGTCGTTGATCGTCCACACATGCACCTCGACGCCGTGCCGGTGCGCGGCTCGAATGAGCCGCGGCGTCAGCACCCGCACAGGCCCCTGCCGCTCTGGGATCTGCAGCGCATCGAGCCCCCGCAGAGCGCGCGCGACGCCAAGCCGCGTGGTGAGCGAGGCTAAGATCCGGATCACACCCCACTGCCCCGGCGAGGCCGCGGGGCGCCTGTCACCCGCTGCCGCCATGGCTCGCGCGCGGTACCGGTCTGAGAAGCTGGTGAGCAGCACCCTGTGAGCGTGGGGCGCGATGATGCGGCCGGCGGGTACTGCTGCCGCGCGCGCCTTCACATCGACATTGAAGCGCGTGTGCGGGTACGCCTCGAGCGCTGCCGCGAGCGTGATGACGCCGCCGCGGTCCTGCATGATGCGTTCGAGCTCGGCGAGTGTGACATCGGCGATGTTGCGAGGGTCGCCCGCGACGCGTTTGAGGTCGGTGTCGTGAAATAGCACTACTTCGCCGTCGCGTGTGAGGTGGCAGTCCGTTTCAACAAACTCGCACCCCGCCACGACTGCCGCCTCGATCGCGGCACGCGAGTTCTCGGCGATGCCCGCGGCATGCATGGCCGCCGTGGTGAGTCCGCGGTGAGCGAGCACCCGCGGCCTGCGGGCACCTGCGAAGTAGGAGTGAGACATACCCCTATCTTGACAGCTCGCTAGGCTGGGGGCGGCACGACCCTATCTCTTCGCCTTCACAGAAATGAGCACACATGAACGACATCACCGCCCAGAAAGAACTCGTACAGAACCACATGGGTTCGCTGTTTGAGGGCGTCGAGATCGATACCGATGGCGACCTTTCAGTCAGGTACGGCTCGAGCCGAGTGTTTGTGCGGGTGCACGAGTTTGCAGAAAACTCGGCCCTCGCCATGGTGTTCTCGCCCCTGCTGTCGAACGCCGAGAACACGGCCGAGCTGCGCGATTTCGTCGCTTTCTCTGGAGCCGACTACGTGTTTGGCAGCTTTGTGCTCGTTGATCGCGGCGACAACCGGGTTGACCTGATCATGAAGCACAACCTGCTCGCCGACACGCTCGAGGCGAACGAGCTCGGTTTCGTCGTGGCGGGAATCGCGTCGACCTGCGACGAAATCGACTCCGACCTCGCCGCCCGCTTCGGCGGAAACGTGTTTCATCCCGAAGACGAAAGCTAGACGAGGGCTGACAGGCAGCGTCGCACGCGGCTCGTCTAAGAGACCGCGCCGATAGGTCATGGTCATTCTGCGCGCAGTCGCAGAATCTAGTGTGGATCCTGCGACTCGCTACGCTCCCGCAGGATGGCGAATCCACCTATTGGCGCAACCTCTAAGTGGACTCTGCGCCGCTCTCATCAATGTGCTGCGGGTCCCTCGTGAGTAACGCTTTACCCTTGGGCGTGATCTCGTACACACGAGATGAGACGCCGCGCTTGGGTACGCGAGGCGCCCCACGATCGCCGCGGTTACTCACCCCGATGTACCCCGCGCGGCGTAGCGTCGCGAGCGCCCAGCGCACACGAATGGTAAATCTGTTGTCACCCGTGCGTGTGCGCTGAGCGACAGCCCTGTCGCCGAGCGCGAGATCGTCGGCGATGGCCGCTCGAATCTCCCCGCTTGAGCGCGGCTGCTCAGCTACAAGACGCAGCGCTAGCACCCGGCACACGCTCATGGTGGGAATACCGCCGCTTGTTACGTCTCGGTGCGGGCCACCCCAGCGTTTTTCGTCGTACGATACTGGTTCGCTGTAATCGGGCGGGTGCTCACCGGCTTCGTCAAGATAGAGACCGCCCCCGGTCGCCTCGTGTTCTTTGTGCGGCCGGTGTTTCGTGTGGGTTCGGTGCTTCTTGTGTGACCTGTGCTCTTTGTGCCCCAGGTCACCCTCGTGGCCTTCTTCGTCCTCACGCATGTCAAGCCGCCCTCCTGGCCGTCCCACTGCATGGCGGCCTCATTTTGAGCATACGCCCGGCCCAGCAGAAGCGACAGGGCTCGACCACCAGATCAAACAAGGATTCGATCTGGTGGCCGGTGGGGCTCTACTCTGCTGAGCGTTGCGCGATGAACTCCTCGATCTCAGCACGGTTCGCGTACGAAGACTGTGCGCCCACGCGCTGCACCGACACGGCAGAGACCGCTGTCGCAAACCGCACCGCGTCTTCGAGTGCCGCACCGGCTGCCAGCTCACCGGCCACCGCTCCCACGAACGCGTCACCTGCGCCGGTCGTATCAACCGCCTGCACGCGGTACGCAGGTACCTGTGTCAGCCTGGCACGCTCCCCCTCGCCGCCGTGCTCGGCCACGATCGCGCCGTCAGCTCCCAGCGTCACTACGACAGACCTCGCACCCGCTGCAAGTAGGCGTTCGGCCAGCCGCGAGTAGTTCTGGGCGTCAGGGTCGCTGAGCGAAGCGCCCAATACCTCTAGCGCCTCGTGCTCGTTCACGATCAGCGGGTCGCATGCTTCAAGCACCGACCCTGCAAGCTGCACCGACGGCGCAGCGTTCAACACGACGCGCGCACCCGTCGCCCGCGCTTCTGCCGCGACGTGCAGCGCGGTTTCGAGGGGAATCTCGAGGCTCAACACTACGACCTGGGCGCCCTGCCACGAGCTTTCGGCCCGCTTGAGCGCGTCGAGGTCGAGAGCCTGATTCGCGCCGGGAGACACGACGATCGAGTTCTCACCGTCGGGCGTCAAGAAGATGATCGCTGTGCCGGTGGGGCGCGGGGCCCGCATCACACCGGCAACGTCGACGCCAGCATCCTCCAACTTTTCAAGCAGAAATGAGCCGTTCGCGTCGACCCCCACGCAGGCGACAAACGACACGGGGGCGCCGCAGCGCGCCGCCGCCGCCGCCTGGTTTGCTCCCTTGCCTCCCGGCAGCAGCGCGAGGTCGCCGCCCAGCAGCGTCTCACCCCCGCCCGGCCGCCTGGGCACCTCGACCACTAGGTCTGCGTTCGCGCTGCCCACCACCGCGACACGCGCTTGCTTCGCCACGGCTACGCGCCCTGAAAGTCGGTGATCAGGTCAACCACGGCGTCTGCGATCTCATCAGAGATCTCAAGCAGCACCGTCGTGTGTGCGCCCTCTTGCTGCGGGAATCCACGATATTTACCCCGCAGGTCGACGAGGGTCTGCCCGTGACCGGGCCCTCCCGTCGTATCCACCTCGACGTTCACGACCGGCGCGAGCGACACATCGAGGTGACCGGCCGCCGCCGCAACCGCGATCGAGTCGTGCATGGCACAGCTCCAGTCGCCAAACACCACATCGCGGTAGAACTCGCCGTAGAAATCAATAATGCGCCCCATGTACTGGCCCGCGGGCCCGCCCGCGAGCATCTGGTCGCGGTGTTCAGCTGTAATGAGCACCTTCATCGTGACGTCAAGCCCGGCCATGATGATCGGCCAGGGGGCCGCGAACACCGCCTGCGCGGCCTCAGCGTCATGCCAAATATTGGCCTCGGCCACAAACGACACGTTGCCAGGCGCCGCCGCTGATCCGCCCATCAAGGACACGCCCGCAACAAGTTTCGGCAGCTCGGGGTCAAGTACCAGCGCCGCCGCAATGTTGGTCAGCGGGCCCACCGGCACGAGCCACACCTCGCCGGGGTGCTGGCGAACGATGTCAATGATCTGTTGCGCGGCGGTCGTAGCTGCTGCGGCGCGCACGGGCTCGTCATCGCCCGCATTGCCCTGACCGTCGTTACCGTGCACGTGGTACGCGTACTCGGTGGGGCCACCCAGCAGCGGGCCCGCCGCTCCCTGCGCCACCGGCACATCACTGCGCCCCACGATCTCAAGCACGCGCAGCGTATTGCGCGTGCCGCGCTCGACCTCGACGTTGCCCCACACTGTGCCCACCGCGAGCAGGTCAATGTCGGGGTGCAGCGCCGCGTACATAATCGCCATGGTGTCATCGACGCCGGTATCGCAGTCGAGAATCATTTTTGTCGCCATGTCAGGCCTCCTTGAGCCGCTGATCGAGGGCGGCAAATCGTATGTTTAAGCGTATCGGGCGGCGCCGAGCTGGTGCACCGCTTCGACGACGATATCGGCGAAGCGGCTCCAGTCGAGTTCGGTCGCGACGAGGGTGCGCGTGTCGGTCATGCGGTCTGCGACTCCCGTGGCGTGGTGCATGCCCGGCTTGGTCGCGAAGTTCACCACGGTTTGCCCCTTCGTCCATTCCCCGTGGAGTTCGACGCTGACGTGGGCGAGCTCGGTTCGCAAGAGATCCGGAGCGATGAGAGCGGCGACGCAGCAGGCGTCGTGCACCGGGGGCGCGTCGAAGTCGAAGACTTCGCGGTAGGTCGTGCCGAAGAACTCCCAGATGTCGAGCATGAACTGGGCGACCTCGCGCCCACGGCCGCCCGTCGCTTCGCCTGCCTGGCGTACGCGCGCTTGCAGCTCGTCGGTGGCGAGCGCCTGGTGGGTGAGGTCGAGCCCCACCATCGTCACTTCCCACTCCCCTCGAAACACGGCCTCCGCGGCCTCGGGGTCGACGTAAATGTTGTACTCGGCGGCGGGCGTCACATTGCCGCGTGTGTACGAACCGCCCATGAGTATCACTCGGCGCACGCGGTCGACGATCTCGGGTGCCTTGCGCATGGCGAGCGCGATGTTCGTCAGCGGGCCGGTGGGCACCAGTGTGACGGTGCCCGGATCGTGGGTGAGTACGGTGTCAATAATCAGGTCGACGGCGTGCCTCGGGTCGAGCGTGCCGGTGACCTCTGGCAGCACCGGGCCGTCCATGCCGGTGTCGCCGTGAATGTCTTCTGACACGATCTGCGGTGTGACGAGCGGGCGGTCTGCGCCCCGCGCGATGGGCACATCGATGCCAGCGATCTGGCACACGGCCTGCGCATTGCGCGTGACGTTATCGAGCGAGTGGTTACCCGCGACGGTGGTGATGCCGAGCAGCTCGATCGCGGGGCTCGCCGCCGCGAGCAGAATCGCGATCGCATCGTCGTGGCCGGGGTCGCAATCGAGAATGATCTTCTCGCAGGTCTGCTGGGCCCCCCGTGTGTGCTGGGTACTCACGCCGTTACCTCTTGTTTCGTTCCGGATCCGGGCTGGCCCGTGTTTTTGTCTCTTGCGGCGAGCGCCTTGCGCGTGCGGGCTTTGAGGGCCGCGCGTACGCGTACGGAGGCGAAGACGAGCGCGATGATGGTGATGACGTAGGGCACGGTGAGCGAGAGTGATGAGTTGGCGCCCAGGAGTCCGAGTCTGTCGGCGAGGGCGTCTGCGGCGCCGAAGATGAGGCAGGCGACCATGGTGCGGTAGGGCCTGGCGAGGCCGAAGGTGAGGGCGGCGACGGCGATGAATCCGCGTGAGGCGGTCATGCCCGAGGTGAAGGATCCGACGGTGGCCATGGCGAGCTGTGCGCCGGCGATGCCCGAGAGTGCGCCTGAGATGAGGATGGAGATGAATTTGACGCGAAACACGTTGATGCCTGCGGCGACGGCGGCGGGTTCGTCTTCGCCGACGGCGCGCAGGTGTACGCCGTACCTGGTGCGGTAGAGCACGTATGCGTAGATGGGTACCGCGATGATGGCGACCCACACGAGCAGGGTTTGGTTGTTGAGTGCGTTGCCGATGACGGGGATGTCGCCGATGGGGCCGAGGTCGATGCGCGGCAGGATTGCTTTGACGTCGCCCGGGGTGGCGCCGGCGTTACCGTAGAGCACGGTGAGCATGAGCACGGTGAGGCCGACGGCCAGTAGGTTGATGCCAATACCGACGACGATGAAGTCGGCTTTGAACACGAGGGCGGCGACCGCGAAGATCACGGCCATGAGAAGCCCGGCTCCGAGGGCGGCGATGATGCCGATGTAGGGGTTCGTGACGGCGCCGACTGCGATGGCGGCGAATGCTCCCGTGAGCATCATGCCCTCGAGCCCGATGTTCAAGATGTTGCCGGTCTGTGTGAACGCTCCGCCGATGGCGGCGAGCAAGATGGGGGTGACCTTGAGTAGGATCACGCCGAGCATGCCGAGCGTGAAGATGTTGCCGATGAGTTCCATCAGGCTGCGCTCCCCTCGAGTTTTTCAAACTTGGTGGTGTCGGTGAGGCCAGCGCCGCCCGCGCCGCGTTTCAGGTTTCTCCAGTTCCACGCGATCGTGGCGGTGATCGCGATGATGATGAGGCCCTGCAGCACGTTGACGATGGGAAATGGGACGCCGATGGCTTGGATGCCGGTGGATCCGGCCATCATGGTCGCGTAGAACAGGGCCGCGACGAGCGAGGCCCAGGGGTTGAGGCGCGCGAGCAGCGCGACCGTGATCGCGAGAAACCCGAAGCCGGGTGAGAACTGCTGCAGAAACCTGCCGCCGTTGGGTCCGATGACGTAGAGGGCGCCTGCGAAGCCCGCGACGGCGCCCGAGAGCACCATCACCTGGATCGACATGCGCTTCACCGATACGCCGGTGTACTGGGCGAAGCGGTTCATCTCACCGAGCTGTTTCACTTTGAGCCCCCACGCTGAGCGGTTCAGTACTAGGGCGATGATGATCGCCACGATGAGGGCGATGATGAGATCTGGCCCGAAGCCGTGGGCGGCGTCGAACATGGTGAGTCTCGCTTCGGGGGCGATCTTCGCTGACCCGGCGATGCCTGCGGTCTTGTCTTGGAAGGGGCCGGTGACGAAGAAGTTGGTGATGAGCATCGCCACTTCGCTGAGCAGCAGGGTGGTGACGATGATGTCGACGCGCCAGAAGCCGTAGAGCCAGCCGGGCAGTAGCCCCCAGAGGGCGCCCGCGAGGGTGCCGAAGCCGAGTACGAGCACGGTGAGGGTGAGGGGCGGCAGGTCGGTGAAGGTAAACCCGGCGTAGGCGCCAAAGAACGCCCCGAAGTACATTTGCCCCTCGGCGCCGATGTTGAAGAAGCCTGCTCTGAACGAGACGATGGTCGCGGCAGACACGATGGCGAGCGGTACGAACATGGCGATCGTGTTCGCGATGCCAAACGGGGTGCGCCAGCCCGAGGTGAAGAGCTCGATGTACGCTTCGATGGGGTTCTTGCCGATCGCGAGGATCACGAATGCGCCAATAACCAGGGCGACGAGCACCGCCAGTACCGGCTGCGCGGCTCCCGTGAACGCGCGCGAGGCGAGCGTCGCGAAGAACCGGGGTTGTGCGTCTGGCGGGATCGTCACGGCGGTCGTGTCAAACTCTGGCGCCGCGACCTGCACGCTGTCGGTGACGACCTGGCTGGTGGCGCTCTTCGCGCCACTGGTGGTGTCGATGCCTGCGTCGAGCCCTGCCCGCGCCTCGGCGTGGGCCGCTTCAGCTGCGGCGAGCGCCTCGGGTGTCGGCTTGGTGCCGGCCATTGCGAGCCCCACGGCCACTTCGCTCATGTTTTCTTGGGTGAACTCGGCCACAAACTCGCCCCGAAACATGACGAGCAGCCGGTCTGACAGGCTCATCACCTCGTTCAGGTCTGCCGACACGAGCAGCACGCCTGCGCCGCGGTCTCGTGCCGCCACGATCGAGTTGTGTACAAACTCCATGGCGCCGACGTCGACGCCGCGGGTGGGTTGTGAGATGACGAGCAGCTCGGGGTCGGCACTGAACTCGCGTGCGATGATCACCTTCTGCATGTTGCCGCCCGACAGGTCACCGATCACCGTCGCGGGATCTGCGCCACGCACGTCGAACTTCGCGATCAGTTTTTTGGCGTAGTCGCGGGCTTTTGACAGCGACAGCCAGCCTGCGCGCGTGATCGGCGGGGTGACGCTCTTGGGCGCGAGGTTGATAGCCGCGATGTTCTCGGTGATGCTGAGCGCTGGCCCCGCTCCCTCGTCGTGCCGGTCTTCTGGCACGTAGGCGAGGCCTGCTTCGCGGCGTGCGCGCACGCTCGCCCGGGTCATGTTCTTTCCCGCGATCCGGATCGTGCCCCGCGGCACCTCGTGCATACCTGAGACCATGCCGGCCAGTTCAGATTGGCCGTTGCCTTCGACTCCCGCGATGCCCACGATCTCGCCGCGGCGCACCGAGAGTGAGACGTTGTTGACCGCGATGATGCCGCGGGAGTCGACGGCCGACACATTCTCGAGCGAGAGCACCTCGTCTGCAGGGTGGGCGTCGGTGTGTTTGATGCGCAGCAGCACTTCGCGCCCGACCATCATGGTGGCGATGTCTGACTGACTGAGGCCCGCAGCCTGTTGGGTGGCGATGTGTTTGCCGTCGCGAATCACGGTGATGTCGTCGGCGACGGCGAGCACCTCACCGAGCTTGTGTGAGATGAACACGACGGCGCACCCCTTTGCGGCGAGGTCGTGTACGACCACGAAGAGCTCATCGGCTTCTGCCGGGGTGAGCACGGCGGTGGGCTCGTCGAGAATCAGCAGCCTGGTGTCGTGTGACAGCGCCTTCAAGATTTCGACGCGCTGCCGTTCGCCCACCGAGAGGTCTTGCACGATCTCGGTGGGGTCAATGGCGAGCCCAAACTTCTCTGATAGTTCGGTGACCCGTTTGGCCATCGCCTGCTGGTCGAGTTTGCCGAGCGGCGTCGTGAGTTCTTTGCCGAGAAAAATGTTCGAGGCGACCGACAGTGAGGGCACCAGTTTGAAGTGCTGGTGCACCATGCCGATGCCGAGCGCGTCGGCCCGGTTGGGGTCTTCGACGGTCACCTGCGCGCCGTCGAACAGGATCTGCCCGGCGTTCGGTTGCAGGTTGCCCGAGATCATGTTCATGAGGGTCGTCTTGCCTGCCCCGTTTTCGCCGACGATCGCGTGTACGCGCCCCGGCCAAAACGAGACCGAGACGTTCTCGTTTGCGACTTTGTCGCCAAACGTTTTCGTGATGCCGCGCAGCTCTAGAATCGGCGCTGTGGCTTCCACCGCGGTGTTCATGTGAGGTCCATTCCCGTGTGGTCCCGTTGGTGTGACGTGGTGGCCCCCGGGGTTGGGAGCCACCACGGGTGAGGAGCGTGCGCGGCTATTCGCTCGCGGTGGGCACCTCGATCTCGCCCGAGATCACCTTCTGCTTGTACTCGTCGATCTGCGCGATCATGTCGTCGGGTACGAGCCCGCCGTTGTCGTCGAATGTGAGGCCGACGCCGTCGTTTGCGAGGCCGTACGCGGTGGTCTCACCGAACTTGAGCTTGCCGTCTTTCGCATCGTTCACGGCGAGCACGATCGAATTGCCGATGTTCTTGAGCATCGAGGCGAGAATGTGCCCCTCCTGCAGCGTGTTTTGGTTGCTGTCGACGCCGATGCCGTACTTGTTCGCGTCCTTTGCGGCCTGGAGTGCGCCCACGCCCGCGCCGCCCGCGACTTGAAACACGACGCCTGCACCGTCATCAAACATGCCCTTGCCGAGGTCGTACCCCTTCGCAGAGTCTGCGAAGTCACCCACGTAGCTCACGAGCACATCTATCTTGGGGTCGACGGACTCGACGCCCTTCTTGAAGCCGACCACAAAGTCGTTGATCACGGGAATGTCCATGCCACCCACGACACCCACCTTGGTTGACCCCTCAGCGAGCGGAAACTGGTCGGTGTTGGTGATGGCGAGCGCGGCGAGCACCCCTGCAAGGTATGAGCCCTCGTTCTGCTTGTACACGATCGATGCCACATTGGGTGCGTCAACGACCGAGTCGTAGTAGACGTACTGCTGGTCAGGGAACTTGGGGGCGGCCTCAGCCAAGATGTCGGTCATTTGGGTGGTGCCCGTCACCACCACGTCCCAGTCGCCCGTCGAGACAGACTCGAGGTTCGCCTTCCACTGTGCCGGGTTATTGACGTCGGCCTGCAGCGTCTTCGTCTCGTTACCCTGGCTCTTCAGCTCCTCGATGCCGCGCTCGGCGTCATCAAAGAAGCCCTGGTCGCCGAGGTTACCGTTGACGACGTTTGCGATCTTGTACGGGGCGTCGCCTGCTGACCCTGCGTCGCCGTCGCTACCGCCGCCGGCATCGCCGCCCGAGCCGCCGCTACAGCCCGAGAGAGCGAGCGCGGCGGTCGCCGCGAGCGCGAGTGTGCTGAGCACGAATTTCTTCTTCATGAGAACTCCCTTGTTCGTGTGGTGAAGTATTTGGATAGAAACGTGAGGGCGGCCCGCTCTAGGGCGGCCCGCAGCCGCAGGTGTCCCGGCGTGTCAGCTCGGTGGGCAGCGTCAGGTGCGCTGCGGTGTCAGCGTGCGTTGCGTCTGAGTCCGAGTCTGAATCTGCGTGTGAACCCGAGCGTCCCATGAGCGCAGACAGCATTCCCACGGCTTCCTCGGCGAGGCGCGCATAAGGCTGAGTCACGGTGGTGAGCCGGGGCGTCGTGTACTCACTCAGCTTGGTGCCGTCAAACCCCACTACGGCGATATCGGCTCCTGGCACCCTCTCGGCGTCTGCCAGTGCGCGCAGCACCCCCATCGCCTGCAGGTCGGAGGCGACGAAGATCGCGTCAACCCCCGGTGAAGCCGCAAGCAGCTGCGCCGCCATCACGTAGCCCGCATCTACGGTGAAGTCACCGTAGCGCAGCAGCGAGTGCCCCATTTCGTCTTGTGCGGGGAGCCCCGCGGCGACGAGGGCTTCACGCCAGCCGGTGGCTCGATCCTGCGCCGATGAGAGCTCTGCGCCACCCGTGATGCAGGCGATGCGGGTGCGCCCGTGTGTAATGAGGTGCTCCGTGGCAGTGCGCGCCCCGCCCACGTTGTCGACGACGACGGATGGTACGTCGAGGCCGGGTGGTAGACGGTCGAGGGAGATCGCGGGCATGTGCCGCTTATTGATTTCGTGCCAGCCCGCTTCGACGCCCGCCCCAAACACGGCGATCACACCATCGACCTGGCGGTCTTGGAATGCACGCAGGTACCCGAGTTCGCGCGCCGCGTCGTCTGCACCGTTGCCCAGCAGCACCACAAAGCCTGCACGCAGCGCCGCGTCTTCGACGGCCGAGGCGAGCTCCGCGAAGTACGGGTTCGACGAGTCGGGCAACAGCAGCCCGATGGTGTGCGAGCGCGAGGTCGCGAGGCTGCGGGCGAGCGCGTTGGGGCGGTAGTCGAGTTCTTCGATTGCGGCTTCGACGCGCAGCCTGGTCTCGTCCGACACCGGGTGCGAGCCGTTGAGCACGTAAGACACGACGGCGGGGCTTACGCCCGCCAGGCGCGCTACGTCGACGCGTCCCACCATGTGCATCACATCCTCGTGCTGACTGGAACCTGCTGATCAGACCTGCTGACCAAACCCGACCGAAACCCGGGTTTCATGTGCCGTCAAGTATCGCCACGACACGCCCGAGAGTAAACCCCGCCGGTGCGCTTTGTGACCGACTTGTGACGTTAGCCAGTAGCGCTTCGCGCATGCTTGCCCGACCGGGGTTTTGCGGCGTAGGGTGGCCGCACGCGAGTTCGCAACGGGGCGAACGCGAAGAAGGGCACACTAATGTCTCAAGACTTGATCCACGTTTCAGCCGAGGTGCGTGAAGCCGTCGCCGCGGGTGTACCCGTGCTGGCGCTCGAATCAACGATCTTTACCCACGGTCTCCCCCGCCCCCACAACGAAGAACTGGCCCTCGCGACCGAGCAGCAGGTGCGAGAAGCGGGCGTCGTGCCCGCCACAATCGGGGTGGTCAACGGCAGACCCACCGTGGGTCTTTCACCCGATGAGATCGTGCAGCTCTCACGCGATGACAGCGCGGTGAAGGCGAGCCTGCGCGACCTGCCCGTCGCTGTCGGCAAACAACTGAGCGCCGGCACGACCGTGGCCGCCACCGGGTATCTGGCCTCGCGCGCGGGCGTGCGCGTGTTCTCGACGGGCGGCCTCGGCGGCGTGCACCGCGGCGCTGCGACGAGCTTCGACGAGTCCGCCGATCTGGGCACGCTCGCGACACTGCCGCTCGTCGTGGTGAGCGCGGGCGTCAAGTCGATCCTCGACATCGGGCTCACCCTCGAGCGGCTCGAGACGCTCAACCTCGCGGTGATCGGCTACCGCACGACCCAGTACCCCGGGTTCTACGTGTCTGACTCGGGCTTTACACTCGAGTACTCGGCCGACTCCCCCGACGAGATCGCACGCATGGCCGACGCCCGTGATGCGCTCGGCATTGACTCCACGATTCTGGTGGCCAACCCGGTGCCGGTGAGCGAGCAGCTCGACCCCGCGCTGCACGACGCGATGCTGGCACAGGCGTGGGCTGAGGCCGAAGAACTGGGCATCGCGGGCCACGACACCACCCCGTTCTTGCTCGACTACATCGCCAAGCACACGCAGGGTGAGAGCATGCGCGCCAACCTCGCCGCGTACCGCGGCAATGTCGCGCTCGGGGCGCAGATCGCAGCGGCGATGGGTCACGTCGGGTGAGAGCCACACCGCTCGTCGGCGTGGCCGGCGACCTTGTTGAAGACATCATCGTCTGGCTGAGCGGCGAGATCGCCTACGGCACCGATACGCCGTCGCAGATCTTTCGTGTGCGCGGCGGGAGCGCCGCGAACGTGGCGCACGCCCTCGCGGTGCACGGCTGCGCTTCCCGCCTCATCACGCGCGTCGGGCGCGACGCCTCAGGTGACGGGCTCGTGCGAGATCTCACCGCCTCGGGGGTCGATGTGCGTGCGCAGCGCGGCGAACGCAGCGACACGATCGTCATTTTGATCGATGCGAGCGGCGAGCGCACGATGATGCCGGATCGTTCCACGGCGCGCGCCGTCGAACCGTTCACCCCTGCGTGGCTCGACGGCCTCGACTGGTTGCACGTGCCCCTCTACGGCTTTGACTCACCCCGCGAGTCGGCCGTGTTCGAGCGGCTGTGCGCCGGCGCGAAGGCGCGCGGCATTTCGATCAGCGTTGACGCGTCGTCGGTGGGACTCATCGAGCAGATGGGGCTTGGCCGGGTGCAAGACCTGCTCGGGCGCATCGCCCCCCGGGTGCTGTTTGCGAACGAAGAAGAGGCTGCCCTGCTCGGGCTCCCTCACGCCACCCCACCGCGCGGCGCGCTCTGGGTGATCAAGCGCGGCGGCGGCCCGGTGCTGCTGCGCAGCATCAGCGCGCGCAACAGCACCGCACACAGCACCGAGGTGCCGGTGCCGCCCGTGCCCAAGATCGTCGACACGACGGGCGCGGGTGACCATTTTGCCGCGGGCTTTCTAGCCTCGTTCGCCCGTGATCCGGATCCTGTCGCTGCGGCACGAGCCGGGGCTCGTGCCGCAGCGCAAATTCTCGCGCAGCCGGGGGCGCACGCGGCTACTTATAGGTGACGCCGCGCACGATCTGGCTTACGACCTGCTGACTCGTGCCAAACTCTGCGGCGAGTGCGGTCTGCGTCTCACCCGCGGTGTGTCGCTGCCTGATCTGTTCGGCCTGTGCGGCTGACAGGCTGCGCGCCTGCGAATCCTGCGCGCCGCGGGTGCGGCCGCGCCGTACGGAGTCAATCGTGTACACCGAAACCCCATAGGCGGCGGCGAGCGCGGCGCGGCCTTCGCCCGCGCGTGAGCGTGCAAGGATCTCTTCGACCTGGGCTGCGTTGAGCGCCGGTGCTGCCATAGCGGTGTCTGGTCCGTTCTACTCGGGCCGGTGCCGTTAGCGCCAGTAGTTGTTGGCGGCGGCGACGGTCTGAAAGTTGATCGCGACGACCTGCGAGGCGGCGGTCAGGCTGTCGGCGTTCTCGGCGTACTCGGGGCGTAGCTTGTGCAACACTTCGACGTCGGGCTGGGTGGTCTTGACGCCCATGCGCGACATCTTGACCGCGAGCGCAAAGCCCTCTTCAGGGGTGGACGTGATGAGCGTGGAAAGCCAACTGTCGGCCATGAGAACCTCCGTGGTTGTGCGGCGAACGGCGGCTCCGTCGCCCTCCTTCACCATACTCCCGTACGTGCGCAAGTGGCGCCCTGCTCACGCGTGGGACGGTCATTCGGTGGCGAGGAGGCGGGTGAGCGCTGCTTCGTCGTGCAGTCGTGGCTCGGTGCGCAGCTGCGGCCGCGCACCCGACTTGTCGAGGTAAAAGGCTCTCACCTCGTTCATGTCGGCGACGACGTCACCCGTGAGTGACAGCGTCGGGCCGAGGCCAGCGGTCTTCGTGGTGCCGTCGACATACCCGAGGGTGACCGGCAGATTGGCCGCGAACGCGATGCGGTAGAAGCCGCTGCGCCAACCGGCCCCGCTGCGCGTGCCCTCGGGGGTGATGACGAGCAAAAACCCAGGGTCGCGCCCGGCGCGCGCGGTGATCTGCTCCACCAGGTGCTCGGGGTTCGCCCTGTCGACGGGAATTCCGCCGAGCGCCCGCATCACGGGGCCAGCCGGCCCGCGAAACAGTTCTTTCTTGCCGAGCCAGTGGATGCGCATGCGCGCCTCCCAGGCGATGCCGAGCATGAGCACGAAGTCGAAGTTTGAGGTGTGTGGGGCACCGAGCAAGATGCGCGGGCCCGCCGGGGGCTGTGTCTCGGGCTGCAGTTGCCAGCGCGACAGCCGCCAAAAGGCGCGCGCCAGGGCCCGCCGAATGGGGGCTTGCTTGGGCTCGTGCCGTTCGTTACGCATGTGCTCAGCCTATGGTGATCGCCGTCACTCAGGCGCATGCCACCTCATTATTGGCGTTGATTCCGGCCTGTTGCATTACGGTGCCAGAGCGCTAGGCTCATGAGCAACGTAATCTTTCGGCCCAGCTTCGGTCGAAGCGACGCAAGGGGGCATCATGGGCTTCATACAGGCATTTACCGGCTCACTCGGCGGCATGTTCGCTGACCAGTGGCTTGACTTTCTTCTTCCGCCCGAGAACCTCGCGCCGACGGCGGCGCTGTTTCCGGCGGTAGCGAAGGGTCAGAACGCAGGTCGCGGGTCGAACACGCGCGGTTCTGAGAACATCATCACGAACGGGTCGAAAATGATCGTGCCCGAGGGGTACGCCCTGTTGACGTTTCAAGATGGTCAGCTCACCGGGTTTATCGCCGACCCGGGCGGGTATGAGTACCGCCCCGATGACCCGCAGTCGAAGTCGATGTTTGCGGGCGACGGTTTTGTCGCGCCCGTGGTGAAGCAGTCGTGGGAACGGTTTAAGTTTGGCGGGCAGCCCGCCGCGCAGCAGCTGGGCTTCTACGTCAGCATGAAGGAGCTGCCGAACAACCGGTTCGGTACACAGTCTGAGATTTACTGGGATGACGCGTTCCTTGGCACCCAGGTGGGCGCACTGACCCGCGGTAGTTACACCGCGCGCATCGTCGACCCGGTCCTGTTTGTGAAGCAGTTTGTGCCCTACACCTACTACAGCGGCGATGCGCGCATCTTTGACTTCACCGATCTCGATAACGATGCCGCCGCGCAGCTGTTCAACGAGGTCGTGTCTTCGCTCGCTCCCGCGTTCTCGACGTACACGAACGACCCTGCCAAGGGCAATCGTATGGCCCGCATTCAGAGCGACTCGCTCGGTTTCGCGCAGTCGCTGTCTGCGGCGGTCGAGGCGGGGTACCAGTGGCGCAGCGCACGCGGGCTCGAGATCGTCAGCGTCGCAATTCAAGCGGTCGAGTACGACGAAGATACCCGCAAGCTGCTGAGCGATGTAAAGAAGGCCGACGCTCTCTCTGGCAACCGCGGTGGCGCGTTTCTGCAGCAGTCGGTGGCGCGCGGCTTCGAGGCCGCGGGCGACGGCGGTGGCGGTAACATGGCGATGATGGGCATGGGACTGGGCATGACCGGCCAGGCGTTGAACTTTCAACAGCAGCAGGTGCCACAGCAGCAAGTGCCACAGCAGCAGATGCCCCCGCAGGCGCCGCCCGCAGCGGCGGCAGCACCTGCCGCCGCACCCGCGGCAGAAGATCCGGTCGCCAAGCTCGCCCAGTACAAGCAGATGCTTGACCAGGGCCTCATCACCGCCGAAGATTTTGAGGCGGCCAAGAAGAAGACGCTCGGCTTGTAGCGCGAGCGACTCTGCGCGACTACCTTCAGTACCGCGAGCAACGAGGTGAAGAGATGAACGACACCGCAGGTTGGCCAGGCCCGGCGCCCGAGGCGCCAGTGCCGCCGCAAGCCAATGCGGCGCAGCCGCCCCAAGCCGCCGGGGCGCAGCCGCCACAAGCCGCCGGGGCGCAGCCGCCCCAAGCCGCCGCGCCGCAGCAGCCGCCAGCCCCGTCTGCGGCCCCGCAGCAGCCAGCCCAGCCACCCGAGGCGGCACCACCGGCTGGTCCCGCTGAGCCACCGGCCGGGCCCGCCTATGTCGACACCTCGACCGGCAAGCGCGACGGGCTCGACAAGTGCCCGCGCTGCGGCGCCACCGAGATCTCGCTGCGCGCTCAAACGGGCATGCTCACGTGTCACTTCTGCCGGCACCAGTGGCACGAAGCAAACATCGAAGAGGCGTTTGGGCTTGACTCCCCCATTGGCGAGCTGCGCGGCCGCGTCATCGGTACGGGCGCCCGCGCCATCACCGAAGACGCCGAAGACGTGCTCACGCTCAAGTGCGGTGCGTGCGGTGCCGAGGTGATCGTCAACACGGGTGAAGCGATGCAGTCCCGCTGCCACTGGTGCCGCAACACCCTCTCCGCCACCGAACAACTCCCCAACGGTGCGGTGCCAGATGGTGTGCTGCCGTTTAGCGTCACCCGCGAGCAGGCGATCGAGAACATCTCAAAGTTCGTGAAGAGCCGCAAGTTCTTCGCTCACCCCGCGTTCGTGCGCCAGTTCGAGCCATCGGAGGTCGTGGGCGTCTACCTGCCCTATCTGATCGTTGACGCGAACGCACACGCCGAGCTGAGTGGTCAAGCAGAAATCGAGACCGGGCGACGCACTGTGTCGCGCGGCAGCGACGACGATAGCGTCACAGTCTACGACGCCGACGTTTACAACATGAGCCGCAGCTTTGAGCTACACGTCGACGACCTCGTGCTCGAATCATCGGCCGAGCGCGCAGACATGACCATGTTTCGCAACACCAACAATGTGATCAACGCGATTCAGCCCTTCGATACTGCGGCCACCGTAGCCTACAACGCGAACTATCTGCGCGGCTTCACCTCAGAAAAACGCAACCTCGATATCGACGCGATTGTGCCGCGCGCCGCAGATGCCGCCATGTCGATCGCCCGCGTGCGGGCCGGCGAAACCACGAAGAAGTATGACCGCGGCGTGCGCTGGGACAGCGAGACACTCACGGTGCGCGGCACCCGCTGGGTATCTGTGTACCTACCGGTCTGGCTCTACAGCTACTATCAACCGCGCGGCGAGGCCGGGCAGGGCCTCGTACACTACGTGGCGGTCAACGGCCGCACCGGCGAAACCATGGGTAGCGTGCCCATTCGCCAGGGTCGACTGATTGGCATTTCGGTCGCGATCGGCGTGGTCGGCACGATCCTCGGCGCCATCGCGGGCATCTTCGCGTGATCCATTTGAGAACAGGAGCAAAGCCATGATGATCGACTTTGGAGCCGCTGCGATAACCACGTCGCTGCTCTGGTCGTCCGAAAGTGACGGCGAGGGCCTGTGGCTTCTCGGGCCCGCCGCGGGCATCGGTTTCTACGTGTTCTACTATCTGCGCTACCGCAACACCAACAAGCGGCACGCGTTCGAGCGCGCCACCAAGTCTGAAGTGGTCGGTCTCACCGGCACAGACAAGCTCGTCGGCAATGTCAGAGGTGTCGAAAACTCACGCATAGCCGCCGAAAACCTCTCCGCACCGCGGCTGCGCCTCGGCGCCCACTCCCGCTACATCGAAGAGTGACGCGGCGCGCCCGGGAACCCGCCGCTGCGCGCGCCGATTTGCCCGAAACACCCCGCCCTGGTGTACAGTAAAGGAGTTGTCGCGGGAGCATTCCTTCGACTTCTACGGGTCTGTGGCGCAGTTGGTAGCGCACCTGCATGGCATGCAGGGGGTCAGGGGTTCGAATCCCCTCAGATCCACCCAAGGTGAGAAATTCGAAACTTCTCCCAAATGCACGCCGGTTTCGGCGATGATCGAACCTTCGGTCGTCACCGGATCGGCGTTTTTTCGTTGTGTCGCATAGGTTTTCGCAGTGCTCACTGCGTTGGTCGATTCGTAGCTGATGTTCTCATCTTCGTCGATCACGATCTTCTTGACGACCGCTCTTACCAAAATTTGGCGTGCAGAGGGTTCGCACTTTCGGTAGAGATCACCCAAATCGGTGATGAGATCAGCAAGCTGATCAAGCCCTTCCCGCGCCTCTGCATAGGTTGAGCTGAGGCTATCGAGTCGGCGCTTCACTCCGTCAAGAGTCCGTGTGATTCGGGCCTGCTCGCTCTTCATGAGGTCGAGCGGGATCGCATCAGCGTAGTGAGCTTGAACGAGCTTGAGACGCTCGGCTTCAAGCTTCTCGATTTGACCAACGAGTAGCTTACGTTCGTCGTCGGTGCTTGCTTCGAGCTGGTCAAATACCTTCCCGAGCACTGCACGAGTCTGGGCTGCTTCTTCAGCGCTCAGACCATTTTGCCCAAATGTAGCCTCGACCTCACGTTCGATCCGGTCGATCATTATTGCGGAGCGCGTGCAGCCGTTCTTTTTGCGGCGACCAGAGCAGGTGAAGTATTCGTAGCGTTCGCCTTGCTTGTCTCGTGGGCACTCGATCATGAGCTTCGCGCCGCCTGAGCAATACACGCTGCCTTTGAGGTAGTGATCGTACTTCTGAGGTCGTTCACCGACATTGTTTTTCTCGCTGAGATGCATTTGCGCCCGCAGCCAGGTTTCCTGATCAACGAGTGGGGTATGTGCACCCTCGTAGGTAACGCCTCGGAACACGACGGTGCCCTGGTAGTAGGGGTTGGTGAGAATCTTATGAAGCGCGGTCGTTGACAACGGCTTTGCGGCGCGGACTGGTGTTGGCCGCGAAGTGAGCCCGCGGGTTTCTAACGCCTTCGCGAGGGTGGAGAGAGATGGGGTGTGGTTCGAGCGAGAGATGCTTTCCATCCGTGTCATCCTGCCTGGCTCCAAGGGCAAGGCACCGACTGGCGCCTTGGGGAGCAAAATTCAGTCTGCTTGACTAGCCACTGCCTATGGCATAAAAGCTAGCCACTTTATGTGATTCACGAATTTGTGACGTTTTCATCCTTTACGCCGTCTTATTTGTAGAGCGTCATTCATCGCTCGTTGATGATGCGGTCGCAAGACTGCATCACTGAATGTGGAGGTACTTCCCATGGTTACAGATCAGTCAAACACGACCGGCATTTCTGAAGGTCTCGCGCCGAGCCAGGCAGCAAAGCCTGCCCCGAGTAGTTCTCGGGTCGATCGGGCACCTTCGGAGCGTCGCCCCGAAGCTGAAGGTGTTGCGGCCGGACATACGACTATCGCCGAAGGAGTCGTTGCCAAGATCGCCGGGATCGCTGCTCGCGAAGTTGCGGGCGTGCATGATCTCGGCGGCGGCGGTGCGCGGGTCATGGGTGCAATTCGTGACGTGGTGAACTCGACCGACCTCACACAGGGCGTGAAAGTGGAGGTTGGCGAAACCCAGGCAGCCGCAGACATCACGATCGTCGTGGACTACCCAATGCCAATCCAAGAGGTCGCCGATAACGTGCGTAATGCTGTCACCGACGCGATCACGCACTTGGTTGGTCTGCAGGTAGTCGAAGTGAACATCGAAGTCAACGATGTGCACCTGCCCAGCGATGACCAAGACGATGACACTGAGTCTCGTGTCTCATGAGTGCGACACTAGCTGGAGCGCTAGTCGGTGCAGTTCTAGCGTTCGCAGCATTAATTTTCGGATTCTGGGGGCTGCTCCTGGTGGCACTGCTGATGGGCGTCGGCGCGGTTATTGGCCGGATCATGTCTGGTCAGCTGGATCTTCGAGCTCTCGCCAGAGCGTTCACTGGTAAGCGAACATCCTCATGAGCGCCGCAGCTGTAGCCCATGCACCGGCGCACTCGGCTTCAGATCTACACACCGGAGTCTCGGGCAGTACACACATCCGTGAGCAGGTTATTGAGAAGGTTGTGCGGGAGGCCTCGGCCGCCGCGATCGGCATCGCACGAAGTGACGTCGACGTTGAGGTCGCGGAGTGGGGCGAAGGACTCGCCGTACGCATCACATCAAAACTGCCAATCCCTGCCCTGGACGACACCGAAGCTATCCAAGCAGAAACACCGCTTGTTGAGCGTGTGAGGGCGCTTCAGGCCTCCCTCACGGAGCAGCTCGCCACGTTGACGGGCCGCAAGATTCAGCGGGTGTCGTTCGTGGTGACGGGGGCCATCATTCCTGAACGGAAGCGGGTGAGATAGGTGTCGAAATCGGTGTTACGACGTGTGGTACGTCGCGAGACTCATTCCCCGCGTTCGGTGCTCAACGTCGTCGTTTTGATCATGATCATCGTGGCTGCGGCCTACACAATTGTTGAAATAGTGTTGCACCTATTACGAGTGTCTCCGTTGCTCACTGGGCCAGGAGCGTTCCTGACTTGGTTGACCACACTGTCAGATGCACAACCCAAGCCGGTATTCACGATCGGCGCGGCAGTAGTCGCTGCAATTGGCGTGGTACTCATCTGGCTCGCAGTAAGCCCCGGGCGGCTTGCCAAGCATCAGCTCGGTGTGTCTTCCTGCGCGGTGGTGGCAGATAATGGTGTGATCGCTTCCGCGGTGGCAGAGCATGTCCGTCGTGAGTTCGAACTTCCGAAAGACTCGGTTTTTGTCGGAGTCAGCCATCGAGCAGCAGAAGTCACGATTCGCCCGGAACCCGGACAGATCGTCGAAAAGTCGCTCGTGCGTTCAAGCGTGGCAAGCGAGCTTGACAGTTATGCGGTGACTCCCAAGCTGCGGACACGCGTGCGAGTGCATGCTCGCGGAGAGCAGGAGGTGCGACATGAATAGCACGAATCGCGGGTTGAACCGCATCATCCTGCTCTTTGTGGGGGTCGTGCTCGCGGGCGTGGGTGCTGCTGGAGTAGTAGCTACCGTATGGCCGTTTGCCGGGGAGGTGTGGCAAACCGGGCTGTCATCCGCCACCGAATGGATGCATAATGCTAACCAGCAGACCCGAATCTGGGATGGGGCCACGGTGAGTTGGTTCGTTGTGGGAGTTCTCATCCTACTTGTGCTCATCTCCGCGGTTGCCGTGTTCGTGATTTTGAGGCTTGGCGGAGGCCGAACGAGCATCGTTGTGTGGGACGACTCGGGTGAAGGAAACCAAGGCCCGGTCACGATTGGATCTGGCTTCGTCTCCGACGCGATTACACATTCGCTCGCGAAGCATGCCGAGATTCTCTCGTCCAGAGTGAACGCTTGGCGGGTAAACGGGGTTGATGTGCTCCACGTGAGCGTCACGCCAAGGCAAAACACGTCGCCCAAGGTCGCGGCCTACATGGTCGCGCAACTCGTAACCAGCCTTACAACGCTGACGGGCCGTGAGACTCCAACCCTTGTGTCGATTCACTCAGGCGTCCGTTCAAGGATGGCTGCTGACCAAGCACGAGTGAACTAACCCCGACCCCGGGGGAAAATGACGGGAGTAATGAGATGCGCAAGAACATCCTGATTCTTATGGTGATTGCCACCGCAGCCTACTTCGTAGGCCGCGAGTCAGCGAAGTCACGCGGCAAGAACTACGAAGACCTACGGCATCAACTTGAACGACTCTGGATGAGCCCAGATGCGAAGAAGTCTCGACAGCGTGCCGCAAAACGTGTGCGCAAGTCCATCGAGAAGGCCCAAAAAGCTCTCCTCGGTACCTGAACAGAACACAGAGTTTCTAGACCAAACCAATGAATGCTGCTCTCGTAAATCAAGATGGCGAATAGGGGTATCGGGAAGCAGTAGTCCACGTATCGGGTGTGTAACCTCGCAACATCGTGGACACCAAACCTCACGACTTCATGGACACCGAATCTCACGACTTCGACCCGATAGGTGGACTGGCGCTTCCCGATAGGGCTATTCGCCACAAGAGCCAACGAGAAGGGAAATGACACAATGAGTGCAAAAGACAGGATTAAGGCAGCAACCGAAAAGGCTACCGGTCACGCAAAGGAGGGCGTCGGAAAGGCCACTAACAACGACAAGCTTGTCGCCGAAGGGAAAGCCGACCAGGCTAAAGGCCACTTGAGGGACGCAGCGGAAGACGTGAAGGACACGTTCAAAAAGTCGTAACCCAAAGAAGGGCGGGCCTACATTGCCCGCCCTTCTTCCGGCCCGAGCAGGAAACAAGATTTGGTGCGATTCCCCTTGAAAAACGGCCCGTAACGGATGAAAATAATAGGACCAGCTAGCCAGCGACGAGGACTCTCACACCCTGATGTTTGGTATTCGTGAGGGACAGTTCAAGGGAGAGCGAGAGGGAGCATGGTCAATGAATTCCGTTCTCCACTCGCGCATGTTGATGACCGGATCATTGCCGGGCGCGCGTCCGACGGCGACACCGAGGCGTTTGCAGTGCTCGTGTTTCGGTACGCGCCCATGATGCGTGCCTACGCTCGGCGCATCCTCTCGGGGACAGCCGACGTCGATGATGTTGTGCAAGAAGCATTCATTATTGCTTGGGAACAACTTCCACAGCTAGAAGATCCAAACCGAGTAAAAAGCTGGTTGATGCGAATCACTAGTCGTAAAGCCATCGACCGATTGCGCGCGACCCGATCCCATTCCGACATCACCGAAATTGAAGTGCCCGCGCCAGAACACTCTGCACCAGTCAGCACAGTGGAAACCCGTGCTGAAGTAGCGGCATTGGGTGAGGCACTCCAGCAGCTCCCTGCCGCTCAACGCGAGTGCTGGGTGCTGCGTGAGATTGGAGAACATAGCTACGATGAGATCGCCGAAGAGCTAGGTATCTCCGCCTCCACCGTGCGAGGACTACTTGCTCGGGCGCGGAAGGACATCATTATCCGGATGGAGCAGTGGCGATGAACAAACACCACGGCCCGGACCTGCCGGGAATGGCCTTTGAACCTGAAGACCTCAATGGTCATACCATCGAAGAGCTCTCAGACTATCTCGATGCTGGGCGAAGCCCCGCAGACGATTCGATCGACCAGTCGCCTGGGTGCCAGATCGCGCTCGACGCGCTCCAACGACTTCGTCATCTTACGGTTGAACTCATTGCTGCCGACACAGAAGCAGCGGCTGAGCCTCATGAGGGTTGGGTGCAGGGAATTCTCGCTGGAATAGTGTTGGATGCTCGGGCCGGACACCGCATTCCGATCACGACTTCAGTTCCGGATGCTGATTTGGGGATCACAGAGGGTGCTGTGCGCGGCCTCATTCGTGCGGCAGAGAGCGCGGTGCCCGGGGTTGTGGTTGGCAGGTGCAGATTCGACGGCGACATTACCGCGCCAGGAGCAGCTATCCGCATCCGTGTCGAGGCGAGCGTTCCGTACGGCGACCCAATTCCAGAGCTTGCTGACTTGCTTCGGACAGAAATTACTTCCAGGCTGAAGACCCATACCACTCTCAACGTTGCGGGGATTGATATCACCGTTCACGATATCCAGCAGATTTCAAGCGCAATAGTGGAGGACCGTTGAATACCCCGCGAGAGCGAGACCTCGCCGTAAACCTCGAAACTTTGATCAGAACAGTCCCGGGGGTGACAGCAATGTTTCGCCCGACCAAGATGTCAAAAGCAAGTGAAGTGGGAGCACTCATTCTTGGTCTCAGAAATGACGACGGGCCGCTCGTCTGTTTGGAGCAGACGGATGACGCGCTTTTCCTGGAAATCGCAATCGGTGTGCATGCAAGTGCAGGATCAGTTCACACTGTTTCGCGTGTGCATGCTGAGGTCTGTGCGGTAATTTCAGATCATGTGTCTTGCCCAGTGAAGACCCGGATCACAGTTGTGTACGTAGGCGATTAGCGCCGTTTCATTCGTAGCGACTGAGCAGCACTTTCTCCACTGACCGCGATCCTGCGTGCCGGTGGAGTCAGGCACAGGCAGGATCAACCCCCGGCTAACGGTCGCTTCGAAATCGTCTGTAAAGGGGTAACACAAACCACATCGAAAAAATCAGCAGAGCGATCAGCGTAGAAATGATTGCGGCGGTTAGCGTGCCGAAGAGCATGTCACTTACAAGGAACACCACACTACTCAACGAAATCGCTTGCAAGATCAGTGCAGTCACCATTTGCCGGATCGCGGTCTTGAGAAGTCTCCCTTTGCTGTACGGTTTGCCGCGGAGCTGATGATAAGCGCCTTCGCCCATCAGAAATATGACTGTCAACGCAGTTGACAGAAACGCAACAAAGTACACGTCGGCTTGTGCTTCGCTCAGTTTTGAGAACTTTGATGTGAACGGAAGTCCGAGTAAGAAAGCGAGGAGGACCGTGACGCCGGGAATCACCATTCGGAGTTCAGCGGCGAGTTCCTCAAGTTCGCGATCTAGCGTCTTTCGGTCGCGATCTTGAGGATCTGGTTCATGATGGCTGCTCGTTGACTCGTTCATTCTCTTGGGAAAATCTCATTCACTTTACTGACACTGCGTACTACTACATATTTTCATGCAATTGGGGCTGGTGCTCGTAGAGCGGTTCAGTAAGAAGGGCCATGAGACGTGAATTTCATGTACTTGCCGTCTACGTCAGCATGAACTTGCTGACGTAGACGGCAAGTATCGTGAACCACGTCTGTGATCAACTCAGCTTTGAGGCATGTCCCCGTCGGGTTCTACTTCGGGTTTTGAATCGGGATCGGTCGGAGCGTCGAACTCAGGGTCCCTTTCTTCCCGCCTGGGGTCTTCAGGCTTCTCACGCCCCGTGTTTTCATCTTGGTTCGGCGGGAACGGATTGTTGTTGCTCATGGCATTCTCCATTTCTTGTACTTTTCGTGGCGCTAGGACGTGAAACCCTAGCGGCTTTTCCGCGAACTTATTGCCCTCAAGAGGAAGACGATGATCGCGATGATGGCCAGCACTATTCCTACCCAGAGAAGGAAACTCAAGGATTGAACAAGTCCACCGGTAAATAGAAGTATGACGGCGACTATGGCAATGATGATGGCTAGAATATTCATGGATTTCGCCTTTCGAAGAGCATGGCGTTAGCCGAGCTACCGTGCTGATGTGCGAAGTCACTGCGTGTCACAGTGGCCGATCGGGGCTTCTTCTGCCTCATATTGCTACTGTATGCACGCTTTAGTCGCCGTGATTCACCCTTACGGGTGAACTTCATCGCGTCTAAAATTGAGTCATGCAGCAAATTCGAGTTGCGATTGTCAATGACTATGAGGTTGTCGTTCGCGGTCTAGCGTCCATGTTGCGGGCCTACCAAAACGTGGTTCAAGTCGTGGAAATTGACTTGAATAATCAAGTGCGCGATCCGGTGGACATTACGTTGTTCGACACATTTGCTGCTACGCACAGTGGCTGGCAGCCAGTTCGAGAACTTTCGCTGAACCCACTCGCTGGAAAGATCGCTGTCTTTTCATGGGCAGTTGATCCGACATATATTCAAGCAGCGTTGGCCCACGGAGCCACTAGCTACATCTCGAAGGGCATTCCAGCACGTCAACTTGTTGCAGCACTTGAGGAGATCCATGCTGAAGGTAAGCAGGTTTATGCTGCGGGTGACGGAGCCACAACGTCCCTTGCTGGCGATTGGCCTGGCCGTGAAGAGGGACTGACTCAGCGGGAGGCTGAAGTTCTCGCATTGATCACCCAAGGTCTGTCCAATGTGGAGATCGCCAATCAGGTACATCTTTCAATCAACTCCATCAAGACCCATGTTCGCAGCTGCTATCGACGCATCAACGTGACAAGCCGCACGAATGCTGTTCTTTGGGGTATCGCGCACGGACTGGGTCCGAACCAAGCCAGAATCAAGTATCCGCGACCGGAACTCGACACCGGGGATGCTGAGCCGGGTACGTGAGGGCTGAAAGGTGCACAAATATTGGTTTCTTGTCTTGATTATGTATCAGTCAATACTTTTGTACGTGCCCGACGCACAGACGACCGGTCTACACCGCGAGTTCGAGCAATCGCGCGCATCGAAACTCCGTCGCGATGCAGAGTGATGGCCGCGGCCGCGGCTTCAATTGTGAGCCCCGACGGGCGGCACACGATACCTCGGCGTGTGAGGTGAGACGAAACGGTTGCGCGATGCACACCATAGGTTCGAACGAGGCTGCCGACGGTAGCGCCAGCGAGGTAGTCATCGATGAGGCGATCTACCTCATGCGCACTCAAAATGGGTTGAGGATTCGCAATCCTCCCAACAACTTTCCCGCGAACGTCGCGAATCGGGTCGATATCGCACCGCTGCGATACCCGGTAAACGCCATGTTTCCAGCGGCATATCAACGTTTCTAGGCGTGGGGAAAGGTTTGAGAACTGTCTACGGAGGGACCCCATAGTGGTGAGGTTCAAACCCTCGACAAGAATATCCAGTTTTGTGAAGGTTTGAGCCTCACCCTTTTTCGTCTTTGCCTCTGTTGACTGCGGTCGAGACACGAAGATACGTGACGGCGACTGCACCACCTGAAGGGATCGAAGGGTACGAAAGATCAACATCAGGAGTGTCGCGGTGCACAGCGCGGATGCTGAGCTGACGTTCATCTCTGCTCCGTCGATCGCGGCGGGTGCCGCTTGGGACCCAGTCGCGTAGTCGTGCACGAGCACCCCCGCGAAGGAATCAGTCGTCCGCTACAGGATCGGCACACGGCGCGCAGAACGCTCGCTCATGCGTGAGCCGTAGTCGCCAAGGTTCACTGAGTCAGTGAACTCATCCCGTTCACCGATGAGTGTAGAGAAGCCTTGCAAGTCTCGTGAGTTTGACGCGCCACCGAGCACGATCTTGAAGATGCTGGCATCCAAAATTGTAGAGGCTTGATCGGTTTTGAGATATCTCCAATTCTTCTAGATCAGAAGCACTTTTCTGTTCTCTAATGCTATGTGTCGGCGACCTCACTATGAAAGGTCGAGGTTAGAGCACGGGGCTGGTGCCTGGCGTACCTAGTATTTTGGGCGGTGGATCGCCTGGCTGTACGAGCCCAGATTCGTAGGCGAGCACCGCGATCTGCACGCGATCACGCAAGCCGAGCTTCGTCAGTAATCGAGAGACGTAGGTTTTCACCGTGGCCTCGCTCAAGAAGAGTTCCTTCCCGATGTCAGCGTTCGATAATCCTCGAGCGACCAGCCGTGCCACTTCGATCTCGCGTTCCCCGAGCGACTGCACCTCAGCGGGTAACTCCCCTTCCAGCGGGCGTTTCGCGAACTGCTCGAGCAGGCGCCGGGTCACCGTAGACGAAAGCAGAGTGTGTCCGTGGGCAATCTGCTTCACGGCATGCACAAGATTTTCCGGCGACACATCTTTGAGAAGAAACCCGCTCGCCCCAGCTTTCATCACCCGGTATACGTATTCGTCGAGGTCGAACGTGGTCAGTGCGAGGATACTTGGTCGTGGCTCGGGTCCCGCCGTAATCAGACGGGTCGCTTCGACACCGTCCATTTCGGGCATCCGAATATCCATCAGCACGACGTCCGGTGCCAGTTCGCGCACCATCTGCACGGCGTCAAGGCCATTGCCAGCCTCTCCGACCACGTCGATTTTGGCTTGTTCCAGAATCAGTCGAAACCCGCTGCGTACCAGTTCTTGGTCGTCAACCACGAGTACCCGAATCATGGCGTCTCCATTCGTGCGTTAGTCACTCTCGGGGCTGCAATCAAATGAGTTCCCGGTATGGGGAGTGATGCGGAAACGATAAAGCCTCCTTCGGGTGTTGCTGCGGCCTCGAGTGTGCCACCGTAGAGTGATGCCCGCTCGCGCATGCCGATGAGGCCGTGCCCGCGGCCGCTTCCTTGGCCCCCTCTGCGGTCAAGGCGAGGGGTAGCTGTGCGCTCGGTACTGCCGTCTCTCGAGTTGTTGAGTGACCCGGCAGCGCCATCGTTCGTCACACTGAGATCCACCGTATCATCGCTAAACCGCACGACAACTGTAGCGGTCGATGCACCCGAGTGCTTTCGCACATTGGTGAGCGCTTCTTGCACAATTCGGTAGAGCGTAAGGTCGAGACCGTTAGAAAGATCCTGCACTGCGCCCTCGACCCGCAGCTGAATATTCAGCCCACCACCTTGGGCATCAGCGATCAATGTCGGCAGGCCAGCTATCCCTGGTTGCGGGCGCAGCGACGCATCGGATGCGGAAGAATCATTGTCTTTCTCACCGGCATGCATGTCATCGTCACGTGTGCCACCGTCGCGAGTGTGAGTGTCACGCAGCATCGAGACCAAACGGCGCATTTCGCTCAGTGCCTCAGACCCGGTCGTTCGAATTGCCGCCAGCGCGCGACGAGTGAACTCCGGGTCTTCGGTCACGACCTGCTCAGCCGCCCCAGCTTGCACCGTCATAACACTGACCGCATGGGCCACAATGTCATGCAGTTCGCGGGCGATGCGTGCCCGCTCTTCGGCGAGGGCCGCAATCACGCGAGTTCTGCTTTCGGTCTCTAACTCGATTGCGTGCTGTCGCGATACGGCAGCGCGGCGTTCAGCGGCCCGAACGACCGACCCGATGACCCAAGCCAGAATAACGACGAGCCAATGAAAGAAGATCTCCCCGGCGTCTTGCAATTCGGCGACTAGCAGATCAAAAAAGAGTAAACAAACGGCAGCCGCAGCGGCACCGACGTAGCTGCCACGCCTGCTTGCGTACCTGGCGACCGAGTATGTGGCGACGACGATCGGAACCAGTTGCCCCCAGAACAGGATCAAGATGGGCTGGATAGTAAATGCGATCGGCCAGGTGAGCAGCACAACTAAGGCCGTGGCGAGCGGCCAACGGCTGCGGACTGACAGCATGAGACACAGAATGACAGCGACGACGGTGCTGAGATTTGCGGATCCGTAACCCTGTGCTGACGGCAACGGAACCCAGATCTCTGCGACGGCAACGATGGCCAGGGCAACAGCGAACCCGGCATCGAGCAGAGGACGAAGCAGTCGTCGGTTCATAGTGCAAGCCTAACCAGTACCAGGCTAAACTGCAGCGGCTCAAAGTTGACTCAGTAATCAACTCGAGGCCGATGACAGCCACCCAGTCGTGTATTTACGCTCAACACACGCCGCGAATTCTCGTGGTCTGATTCGAGGGAGCATCATGAATACCACCGCACAACTCCGCCGCACCGGCGTGGCCGCCAGTCTTGTGTGCGCTGCCGCACTGAGCATTCTCTGGGTGGTGCTGCAGCCGCCAATGGGAGATTCGTCAGATTGGTTAGCGACACTGGCTGAGGCGGGTGCGACCGCCGCAGTTTCTGCCTTCGCGTTCACACTCTCCCAGGTGGTGTTCATCATCGCCGCCATGGGGATCGCACACCTCATCGCCGACCGTGCCCCGGTTTTCGCGGCAATTGGTGCCGGGCTTGCCGTGCTCGGCGGGTTTGGGCATGCTGTGACCGGCGGGGCGCAGCTTGTACAAGTGGGCATGGCTGCTGACACCGCGAACCACGATGTGTACAACGGGCTGCTTGCTGGTGGGCTGCCAGGGCCGCTCATGATGATGATGTTGGCCGGTACGATCGGCACTGTGCTCGGGCTGATCATGCTCGGTGTCGGTCTTCTTCGAGCGAAGACGAGCCCGCGCTGGGTGCCATACACATTGTGGGCGTTCGTTCTCGTGGAGTTCATTGGTAGCAATTTCACGGCGTGGGCGAGCCTCGTCTCGGGTCTGTTGTATCTCGCATCCTTTGTTGCGCTGGCGATCACGGTCTGGCGCAGCCCGGTCGCATTGTGGCAGAGCGGTACGATGGCGCAGCAACAGGTTTGGTCGGCGGCACCTTAACCCGCATAGGGTCACGAGGAATTCTGTCTGAACTAAAGTCATAGAGCTTGGCCCATCAATTAGGCCCAGCCGACGACGAGGCGTGCGGCCTGCTCGGGAACGAACGGGTCTTCGCCGGTGAGTTCGGCGAAGCGGCGCAAGCGGTTGTTAGCGTCTCTCTGCACTGTCCGGGCATCGCCAGCGCAGCAGTTGACGGCATCCTCGATGCCGAGTGGTTGTTGAACCTCTCGCGCACGCAAGCATCCGCCGACCTGCAAACCCTCTACGGGATCGGGCCATTCTCAGCCGAACTGATCCTCGTACGCGGCGTCGGGATGGCCGACATATTCCCGACAAACGAACCCCGGCTCGCAAGAGCAATGACAGCGCTTTATGGAACAGGCGACCCCGCTGAGCGCCTACAAATTGCTGAGAAGTGGCGACCGTACCGAAGCTGGGTTGCGCTACTGATCCGAAGATGGCTCGAAGACGAAACAGGAGAAATCGCTAGAGGCGTTCCCGCTGCCACAATCAGCACGCCTGAATTCGCGCGACACAGTATCCAATGAACATACTAAGACTGTGGAGGCGAGAGCCGGAAAGACGCAAAGCGATATGGCGCAACAGCTGTGCCTTGCGCCGCGCACGCACCGTCACTTCTGAAAAGCACTGAATCAAGTGCGTATCGTTCGTCTGCTGCCTCGACACAGATCAAATCAATAGACTTGCTGACCCGCGGTGGAAGCCAGTGGGTTCTGGTCTGGCTGCTCATGGCACCTCCTTCACAGGCGGTGTCACGGTGACCGAACTCATCTCACCCACTACGAGCAGCGACGATACTCCGATACCACCTGATGTGCCGCGAGTACGACGGGTCCTGAAGGGCTGCTTGCACGTCTGATTCGGCTACATGAGGCACAGCTGCCACTTATGCTTCTGCTGATGTGTGCAGAAAACGTTCTATACATGAGTGAATGGCGTCGTGCGTGCGTTATCTGTCCCGTCCGTGTGTATCTCGTGTGACGACACCACGTCGTAGTAGTTGCGCGCGCACGGTATTCGGCTGAAACCCAAGTCTCGTGCCAATTCTTGCGAGCGACTCGCCCGCCTCATATCGGTAGACCATCTGGTCAACTTCAGCCTCGGTGGGAGCACTGCGACGAACCTTGATGCCACGTTCACGCAGAATCGAAGCGAATCTCATGTGACTGATGCTGAGCGGTGCCGCAGCTTCTCGAAGAGTGGCACCATCGAGGTAATGCGCTTCGGCAGCAAGAATCTCAGCTTCGCTCAACCTGATTCGCCGCAGGGCATCGGCACGTGGCCCCGGCTGAAAGCTGGGCTCTCGTCGTCGGATAGACTGGTGAACCCGTTGTATGCGTTTGACCGGCCGGGAAAGTTTCGAAAAGAGTCCCGAAGGGTCCACCATCAACTCCCGGTTGCTCAAGCTTTTGCCCGCAACCGGGAGTTTTTTGTTTCCCTTTCACCAGTGAGGAGTCGCGCGTGCGTGCCCAAGCCGCCTTTCAGCGAGCCACCGCCGCATTCAAGAACCCCACCCTCGATCTGTTGCACGGCCGCTTTGCGCCGTTCGTGGTCGCCGCGCTGTCACTCGTGTTCACGGCCGATCGCGCGGCCGTCGCCGTCGCCGACGCGCACGTCGAGGTCGGCGAGATCATCGACGAACTGCGCACCGCGGGTGTCGCAGAGCAGGGGCCCGGGCTTCCCACCGGCGGCGGCCGCGAGGTCTGCCGCTACTGGGTGCGCGTCGGCTGGATCGTGCCGCAAATCGAAGAGGGCACCGAGGTGTACCGGCTCTCGGCGCAGGCCGTCGGCGCGCTCGAGATCGCTGGCCGCGCCGGCGGCGGGCGGGTCTCGCGCTCGCGCGTGCGCACCCTGCTCGACTCGGTCGATCAGCTCGCACAGCACGCAGAGACCGATCCGGATCTACGCCTTGCGCACCTCGCCGCCCAGCGCGCTGAAATCGAGGCCGAAATGGAGCGCTTGCGCGCGGGCGAGGTCGAGGACGCCGACGACGAGCTGCTGCTCGAAGAAGCCGAGAACGTGCTGCACCTCGCCCGCGAACTGCCCGCCGATTTCTCGCGCGTCGCCGAGTCGATCGGTGCGATGCAGCGCGACGTCGTCGCCGATCTGCGCCGCGATGTGCGCCCGGCCGGCGAAGTGCTGCGCGAGTACCTGCACCGCGGGCAGCACGTGATGCAGGCCACCCCTGAGGGGCGGGCGTTCTCTGGCGCGCTGCGGTTGATCGGTGACCCCGAACACATCGATGAGCTCACCGATCAGGTACACGACCTGCTGGCGAAGCCGTTTGCGCGGCTGCTTGACGCCGCCCAGCGTGAAGAACTCAGTGCCATCGCGAAGCGCGTCGAGCAGGGCGTGCAAGAGGTGCTGACCGCCCAGCGCCGCGCCTCACACGTGATCACCGCCCAGGTGCGCACGCACGACCCCGCCCGCGACCGCGAGGTCGACGACCTGCTGCGCGGTGTCATGTCGGGGCTGCAAACGTGGATGCGCGTGTCGAAACCCGGCGATCGCGTCACCCCCCTCGGCCACTTCCCCACCGCCCACATCGGCCACCTGCGGCAGACGCTCAGCGACCCGCGGCCGCCGCGCGCCCCCGAACCGCTCATCGTCGCCGAGGAAGTCACCGACCAGGTGAGCGTGCACGCTGACGACGCACGCGAATGGGGTGGCCCGGCCTACCCCGAGCTCGAAGCGCACGTCTCGGGCCTCGGCGGCTCATTCGACCTTGCGGGCGCCTTCGACTCGGCGGGCACACGCCGCCCCGTCGATCTGCTCGGGCTGCTCGAGATCGTGCACGAGGGCGGCATGGTCGAGCGCGACGAGATCTCAGTCGTCACCGCCGAACGCCCAGACGGCACCACCCGCAAATTCGCGTTTGTGAGCGTGCAGGCGAGCGCCAGCCCGCAGCACGCCGACCCTCAGGAGGGCACCTTCGATGCTTGAGACCACCACGCCGACCGAAACGCCGTTTGTCGCGCCCGTGTCGATGGAGCATGATCCGGATCAGGTGTTTGCGGGCGACCGCGGCGCGCTCGAACCCGCGGTGCGGCGCGTGCTTGTACGCCTCTTGCAGCGCCGGTTTCTGCTCGCAGATCGTCACAGCGAAGACTGGGCCGTGCTACTCGAGCACCAGCAGGTGATCGAGTCACGCATGCACGACCTGTTTGTGCGACTCGTCGTCGACCCTGCCCGCGGCGTGGCATACAAGCAGCAGGTGCGCTCAGAGGAGCTCGACGTGCCCATCTTGCTGCGCGACGAAGCATACACACGCGCAGAAACCCTCGTGCTCGTGTACCTGCGCACCGTATACCAGCGTGAGTCGGTGGCGGGCGAGGCGTCGGTGCGCGTCGACGTCGAAGAGATCGAGCAGACGGTGCTCACCTACTTCACCGCCGCCGACGGCGACATCGCTCGGCGACAGAAAGCCGTGCGCGCGGCGCTCGCGCGGTTGCGGCAGGAGGGCATCATCGCCGAGGAGTCAGAGGGCCGGTACCTGGTGAGCTCACTCGTTGAAATCGTGCTCAGCGCCGACCGCCTGCGCGAACTGAGCGACTGGCTACGCCAGCAAGCTGAGCAGTCCAGCCAAACACTGCAGCCCGCTGCCACTTCCGATGACCGAGGAGACCTCGCACTGTGACCATGCTCGATACGCTCTTCGGTTTGATCCCCGCCGCCTCTCGCGGCCAGCAGTGGGTTGCCCACGAGTTGCAGCTCGTCAACTGGGGCGGTTACGACGGCGTGCACCGCGTACGTTTCTCGCCCGGCGCGACGCTGTTGTGTGGCGGCTCGGGTTCGGGCAAGTCCACGCTGATGGACGCCTACATTGCGCTCATGATGCCGCACACGACGCCGTTCAACGGCGCATCGAACGGCGGTATCACGGGCCGGCCGCGCGGCGAAGACCAGCGCAATATTCTCTCGTACGGTCGCGGCAAGATCGACGAGTCGCGCACCGAGCAGGGCACGCGAGTGCGCGTCTTGCGCGGCGACAACAGCGATACGTGGACGGCGATCGCGATGACGTGGAGCGATCACGACGGCTCGCAGTTCACCGCTGTGCGTGCCTGGTACATCCCCGCGGGCGCACGCGTCGTCGAAGACACTGTGCGCGTGCGCGCGAGCGTCGACGGCGCGTTTAGCCTGCAAGACCTTGCGCCCGCCGCAGCGCAGCGGCTGACCGATGCACGCGTGCGTGCGACCGGGCTTGAAACGTATGCGACCGATCGTGAGTTCACGGCCAAGTTGCACGCGGTGCTGGGCATCGGTGCGGCGGGCGCAGGCGCGAAAGCGATGAGCCTGCTCGCCCGCATTCAGGCCGGGCAGCAAATCACCACGGTCGACGAACTGTACAAACGCATGGTGCTCGAGGAGCCCGAGACGCTCGCGGCCGCCGACGCCGTAGTCGCCCACTTCGACGAACTCGAGGGCACTCGCGCGCGCATGGTGACCGCTCAGCGCCAGGTGAACGCGCTACGGCCGATCCGGGGTATGCGAGCCCGCATTGACGAGGCAATTGACCGGCTCAGGATCCTCGATGAGGTCGGCCAGCTGAGCGACCCCGAGTCGCTCGCGAGCCTGTGGCGCGCCGATCATCGCCTCGGGCTGCTGCGCAGCGCCGAGGCCGAGCTGCAGCAAGAGAAAGCCGCAGCCGATGCCGCGGTGCGTGAGCAGCAGGCGAGCGCCGCGGCAGCCGAGGCGGAACGCGACGGCCTCGCCGAGGTGCTGCGCGGCGCGGGCGGCGAACGCCTCGAGACCGCCGAGCGTGAGTTGCGCGAGGTTGAACGCAAACTCGCCGCGGTGCAGCAGGCGCGCGTGCGCTTTCAGGCGCTGTGCGACAGCGTGGGCGAGCAAGCGCTCACCCGCGCTTCGTTCGACAAGCTGGTGGGGCGCGCACGCACTGAGCTCGCGCACGGCGAAGAGAAAGCGAGCGCACGCGACTCGTACGCTGAGGCGCGCGCTCGGGCACGAGAGTCCGTGACCCGCGTTGAGCAGCTTGAAGCGGACCTCACCGCGGTGCAGGCCCGCAACGATAACATTCCACCCGCCCTGCACGAGGCTCGCGCCATGCTCGCCGAAGCCGCGGGTATCGCAAGCAGCGAGCTCCCGTTTGTGGGTGAGCTCATTGAGGTGCGCGCCGAGTACGAGCCGTGGCGCGACGCCTTCGGTCTCGCTCTGGGCGGATTCGCCACCACGATTCTGGTCGACGAGCAGCACGTGGCGGGTTTTCGCGCCGCCATCAACGACGTACGCACACGCGTGCGCGTGCGCTACGAGGGTGTTCCCGCAGGTGGGCCCCGCGTGTCACGGTTCGACCCCGTCACGCTGCCCGGCAGGCTCGATTACCGCGACTCACCGTTCACCGGTTGGCTGCAGGGCCGGCTCACCGAGCAGTTTGGGTTCGTGTGCGTCACTGACGCGAGCGAGCTCGGGCGGCACACGCAGGCCCTCACGCTCACGGGTCAGGCGACGCGCGGGCGCCGCGGGTCGCACGGTGGCCCAGGTCAGGGTAGCGTGCTTGGCTTCTCAAACCAGCGCCGGATCGAAGCGCTCACCCACGAGATTTTGTCGGCGCGCGAACAGCAGGCCGAAGCAGTCACCCAGGAACGTGAGGCAGCGCAGGCACTTGACTCGCTCGACGCCCGCCACGCGGCGCTCACGAAAATCGTCGAGGTCGTGTGGGACGACATCGACGAGCCTGCCGTGGAGGCCGAGCGCACGCGCTGGGCTGCCATCATCGCCGATGCCGCCGCCGGTAACGACGAGATCACCGGGCTGCAGCAGCAGATCGCGAGCGCAAAGCGTAAAGTCTCGAAGCTACAGCAGGCCATCGGCCGCGCCCAGGGCGAGCAAGAACGCGTGGGGGCTCAGTGGGCCGAGATCACCGACGAGGTCGACCTCGCTCAGAGCCTCGTTGACGCTGCCGCAGACGCGGATCGCGCGCTCACGAGCGCGCAGGCCGAGTACCTCAGCGATCGCTTCGGCGCTGCTCCCTCGAGCTCAGGCCGGGCCACCGCTGGCCGGGCACTGCTCACCCGCTTCGATGCGACGCTCGACACCGCTGCCAGGCAGCTGCGCGACGATCGCAGCACCGCCCAGCAGGCCCTCGAAGAGCAGCGGCACCAGCTGCGGCGCACGCTCGAGCGGTTCCTCGAACAGTGGCCCAACCCCAACCTGCGGGCTGACCCCGACACGTCGCTCCCCGATTTCGAACGCATCCTCGTCGAGCTCGAAGCGAGCGGGCTCCACGAGCTCGAGGGTGAATGGAAGGACAGCCTGCTGAGTCTGTCGGGCAACGACCTCACGAGCCTCGACTCGGCGCTGGGGCGGGCCCTGCGCGAGATTCGTGACCGGATCGAACCGATCAACCAGATCATGCGAGATCTGCCGTTCTATGACGACGAACACCGGCTGCAGATCACGCCGCGCGAGCACCAGAGCGACGCCCGCAGGCGGTTTCGCCGCGAACTGCGCGACGTACGTGCGCTCATCACCGACGCCGAGAACGAGGGCGAGCGCGAGCGCGCCTACGGCCGTATGGAGCGACTCATCGGGCGGATCCGGCGCAGCTCACCAGACTTCGGCGAGCTCATCGATGTGCGTAATCACGTGCGTGTCAGCGCAGAGAAGGTGCACGCTGTGACGGGCGCTCACGCGGCGCTGTACGATCACATCGGCGAGAAGTCGGGCGGCGAGTCGCAGGAGCTCATCGCGTTTATCGTGGGCGCTGCCCTGCGCTACCAGCTCGGTGACGCGGGCGCCGAGCGACCCCGGTACGCGCCCGTGTTTCTCGATGAAGCCCTCATCAAGGCCGATGCGCACTTTACCAAGCGCGCGATTGGCGCGTGGCGTGGGCTCGGGTTTCAGCTGGTCGTGGGCGCCCCCAACGACAAGTACAGCGCCATCGAGCCGCACGTCGATGTTGAGTACGACATTCTGAAAGACGCCGAGGGACGCTCATGGGCGAAGCCGAAGGTGGGCTTACCCGCCTAGCGCCACGAAAAACGCGCGATGCCCTTGACCGGGCACCGCGCGTTTTTCTTTACTTCAGCGTTACTTCTCGCCGAGCAGGCTTTCGGTCTCAATGACCGGGCAGTCTTGCCAGAGGCGCTCGAGCTGGTAGAAATCACGCTCTTCGCGGTGGAAGACGTGCACGATGATGTCGCCGAAATCGAGCAGCACCCAGCGGCCCGTGCCGCGGCCCTCGCGACGCACCGTGCGAATGCCGGCTGCGTTCATCTCGTCTTCGATCTCGTCTGAGATCGCCTGGACGTTGCGTTCGACGCTGCCCGAGAGCACAAGAAATACGTCGGCGAGACCAAAGTGCTCGGCCACGTCGAGGGCGACCGCCTCTGTCGCGCCCTTTGAGTCGGCTGCGCGCAGAGCGACGCCTAGCGCGTCGCGCACCTGCTGGCTGTGGTTTGGTTCGAGGTTCAGGGTGTTCTCCAATATTGTGCTTAAGAGTGGCGTTTAGCCAAAGAAACCGTTCATGGCGCCCCAGACGCCCACACCGACCACCACAACGAGCAGGCCGCCGCCGGTGACGCCGAGCACAAGCGGAAGTTTACTCTTCTCGCGTGTGGGTTTGGCGACCGCGGGCACACCTGAGACGACGCGTGCGCTCACCGCGTGCCGCGCCGACACGGGAGCCGGGCCGGCCATCGTGCCGTGCTCGTCCTCTGCCACGGCGCCCGTGATGGGATCAATCTCGGCCGACTCGTGGAGCGGCACGTGGCCGCCGGTCTCGCCGAGCGATTTCGGAAGCCGCATGGACCCTGTGACATACAGCTCGCCCGTCGCACCGAGCGGCCCGGTCAGGCCCCCCGTGTCCTCGGGCATGGAGGGCAGGATCAGCGCCGAAGTGCCGTTCGTGGACCCCTCTTGTGCCACGGCACGCGAGATCAGGTCATCAAAGTCGCCCTGCGATTCCTCAGGCTGCGCGGGCATGTTGCGGGTTGCCGGATCGTCAAACACCGAGCGCCATTCTTCGGGCGGGGTGATGTCGGGAAAGGAGTATGACTCTTTCGTCTGCTTGGGCGCCTCAGGCTCCGCTGCGTCTGCTTCGGGAGTCGAGGGACCCTCGGGCTGAGCCGCAGCCGGTTCCGGCTCGACCGCCACAGGCTCAGGCAGGGCCGGCTCGGGCGCGGCGGGAGCGACCGCCTCGGGCTCGGTGGGAGCAACCGCCTCGGGCTCGGCCGCGAGCTTGGGCTCGACCGCAGGCAGGGCCGACTCAGGTTCAGCAGGAGTTTCTGTGGCCACGGGTGCCACAGGGGTCACGGGCTCCGCGGGCGTTTCTGACGCGGCGGGCTCCTTGCCCTTTTTCCAGAACTTTCGCTTCGCTTTGGGCTCAGGAGCAGGCACCGGTGCAGCCTCGCTGCTCGTGTCTGGCTCGGGCTCCGACGCGCCTGCGGTTTCTGCCGCGCGCAGCTCTTCGACGGTGAAGGGCTCGGTGGGCGGCGAAATCAGGGAGTCAAAATCTTGCGCGGGCGACGCCGCGACTGGCACATCCACATCAGAGGCCTCGGGCTCAGCGGCCTCAGCCACTTCAGGCTCCGCAGCCTCGGGTGCTGCAACTTCAGGCTCAGCAGCCTCGGGCTCAACAACTTCAGGCTCAGCAGCCTCGGGCTCAGCAGCCTCGGGCTCAGCAGGTGCTGCCGCCGCCTGCGCGGCTTCACGTGCCGCGAGTGCCTGCTCACGCAGCATACGGATCTCGCGCCTGCTGCGCGGCGTACCGTCGGCATTTACGGGCGAAATCTCGATGTCGTCGGGACCCGATGTAGCCTGCGGAGCGGCGGGGGCCGCGGGCGACTCAGAAACTGCGCCCGCTTCGGCGGCCGCTTTCTCTGCCGACAATTCTGAGAGGTTGAGCGCACCAGTTTCGGCTTGCTCACGCAGCCGTCGTTCTCGACGCGTCAGCGGCGCCTGCTCTTCATTCTCACTCATATTCCGTCGCTCCCTCGGTGTACAGGCCGTACTTGGCGATGTATTGCACGACGCCATCAGGCACCAAGTACCACACCGGGTCACCCCGGCCTACTCGCGCCCGACAATCGGTCGATGATATCGCCAGTGCGGGGACTTCCAACAAGCTTACGTGCTTCCCCGACAGCCCCGACAGTGACAGCTCGTGGCCGGGGCGAGATACCGCAATAAAATGAGCGAGATCCCACAGCCGTTCGACGTCTTTCCAGCTTACGATCTGCTCAACGGCGTCGGCGCCCGAGATAAAGAACATCTCGGCGTCGGGCCACTTTGCGCGCAGGTCGCGCAGGGTGTCTACGGTGTAGGTCGCACCATCGCGGTCGATATCAACGCGACTCACTGTGAACCTGGGGTTCGACGCGGTCGCGATCACCGTCATGAGGTACCGGTGCTCACTCGGTGAAACTTTGTTCTTCTGCCACGGGCGACCGGTGGGCACAAAGACGACCTCGTCGAGGTCGAAGCTCTGTGCCACCTCACTGGCGGCGACGAGGTGTCCGTTATGGATCGGATCAAATGTTCCGCCCATCACCCCTATTCGTCGCCGCGTACTCACCGGTTGCCGTACCTGATTAGTGCTTTACGTGATCGGTGCCGTGGTCACGCGCGTACGCCTCAGCCTTAGCTGAGTGACGGTTAGCAACATCACGGAACGAGAACGTCACGGCGGCAATCACCAGGAACAGCGAAAAGACGATCACGCCGTACATGATTGCGGGCATCGGCAGTTCGTTAAGAACGTGCCCTCCCTCTTCAGCTGCAAGAGCTAGCGTGGCGAGAACAGACATTGAGACCTCTGCATTCATGGCGAATTGGATAATCGAAAATAAGTCTACCGGGTTTGGTTAGCGAATCTGGCCCGCACCGCGCACGAGCCACTTAGTGCTCGTGAGTTCTTGCAGCCCCATGGGGCCGCGCGCGTGGAGTTTCTGCGTGGAGATTCCTACCTCAGCGCCGAACCCGAACTCGCCACCGTCAGTGAAACGCGTCGAGGCATTCACCATCACGACGGCCGAGTCCACCTCGGCGAGGAACCGCTCAGCGTTGCGGTAATCGCCCGTGACGATCGCGTCGGTGTGCCGCGTCGAGTAGCGATCAATGTGCGCGATCGCTTCGTCGATTGAATCGACAATCTTGACGCCCATTTCAAGCGCGTGATGCTCGGTCACCCAGGTGGCTTCGGTCGCAGCTTGGATAGATCCGGATCGAGGCGCAGAAGCTGCCTCGCCGGGCGCGCCGCCCGCGAGCGCGAGAGACCTGGCATCGGCTTCGATGCTCACGCCCGCGTCACGCAGCGACGCGATGATCTGCGGGAGCACGCGACCCGCGGCGCCCCTGTGCACGAGCAGGGTTTCTGCAGCGTTACACACGCTGGGCCGGTGTGTCTTTGCGTTCTTCACGATCGAGACAGCCATCTCAGCGTCTGCGGACTCGTCGACGTAGACGTGCACGAGTCCCGATCCGGTCTCGATGACGGGCACCGTCGACTCCTGCACGACGGTAGAGATGAGGCCTGCGCTACCGCGCGGGATCAATACATCGACGTAGCCGCGTGCGCGCATGAGCCTGGCGGCGCCCTCGCGCCCAAACTCATCGATCGTCTGAATCGCATCGCCCTCGAGGCCGGTGCGTGAAATAGCGGCCTGGATCACGCGCACGAGCACACGGTTCGTGTGTTCGGCCGCGCTCCCTCCGCGCAGCACCGCGCCATTACCGCTCTTCAGCGCGATCGCTGCGATGTCGACCGTGACGTTGGGGCGCGCTTCGTAGATCGCCCCCACAACTCCAAACGGCACACGCACCTGACTAATGGCGACGCCATTTTCGAGCGTGCCGCCGCGCACCACCTGGCCAACCGGATCGGGCAAACCGATGATCTCGCGGACCGCATCACTGAGGGCCGTGATGCGACCGGCATCGAGCCGCAGCCGGTCGAGAAGCCCCTCGCCGATCTGCTGCTCTTCACCCCGAGCGAGGTCGATGAGGTTCGCGGCAACAATTTCATCGATGTGCTCGATCAACGCATCGGCGATCGAAGCGAGCGCGCGATTCTTCGCAGCCGTCGAGACCGTCGCCAGCGACTTCGCGGCGGTACGCGCTCGTTCGAGGGTGGTCACAAACCGATCATCACTTGACATGAGGTCAGCCTATCTCGCGCCCCGTCAACTCTTAAGCGGGCGCGCGTTGGTGTTGAAAATTACGCCCCGGGCGCGTATGCCCCAGGGGCCGCGTCGAACACGGTTCCGTGATCGCCGCCGTCGAGCACTGCGCCGAGCAAACTCGTCTCTGTCAACAGCACTGCGGCGCCAGCCTCGGTGGCGAGCTGGGCGGCCTGCACCTTGGTAGACGCACCGCCCGTACCCCACCCCGACTGGCTCTCACCGATCGTGATGCCGGCGAGGGGATCGCCGTAGGGTACGTGGGCAACACGCTTCGCCCCCACGATGTTCGGGGGTGCCGTGTAGAGTGCGTCGACGTCAGACAGGAGCACCAGCTGATCGGCGCACAAGAGGCGCGCGACCAGGGCCGCGAGCCTATCGTTGTCGCCAAACCGGATCTCGTGGGTTGCGACCGTGTCGTTCTCGTTGATGATCGGCAGGATGCCCAGCTGTAACAGCCGTTCGAGCGAACGCCGAGCGTTACCCCTGTGCGTGGGGTTTTCAAAGTCCTGCGCGGTGAGCAGCACCTGACCTGCGACGATCTCGTGGGTGGTGAGCGCGCGCTGGTAGCGGTTCACCAGGATATTCTGGCCGACGGCGGCAGCCGCTTGTTGCGTCGCGAGGTCGTCGGGCCGCTCATCGAGGTTCAGAAATGGCACACCCGTCGCGATCGCGCCGCTCGACACCAGCATCACTTCGGCGCCGGCCGCGTGCAGCTTCGCGAGCGAAGCCACCAACCGAGGAATGTTGCCGGCGTTGTCACCGCTTACCGACGATGAGCCGACCTTTACGACGACTCTGCGGGCCGCGAGCAGCTTCTCCCCCGTGCTCACTCGTCAGTACCCCACATTCCGGATTCGCGCTCACGCTCCAGCTGTGCACGCGCCTCAGTCTTTGCATCCATGAGGGTTTGGTAGTCGGCGCGGCGCTCCTTGTTGGTGCGTCGCGTTGCCCCACCGTCGATGCGTTCGTCGGTGCCGCGTACACCAACCTGCACCTCGGCGGCACTCGTGAGCGTCGGCTCCCAATCGAAAATAACGCCCTTACCAGGGCCGATGACGACGGTTGAGCCAGCCACTGCACCGGCCTTGACCAGCCCGTCTTCAATGCCGATCTTCTGGAGCCGGTCAGCGAGATAGCCGATGGCCTCATCGTTCGTGAAGTCAGTCTGCTCGACCCAGCGCTCGGGCTTTTCGCCGAGAATACGGTAGATGGTGCCGTAGCTGCCGCCCTCTGTCTTTACGCGGAAGTCGGCACGGTCGACGGGCTTTGGCGTAAGCACGATGCGGGGCTGTGGCGCGACGGTTTCCTCGCGAGACTTCAGCTCGGTCTCGACGAGTGCACCGAGCGCGTACCCAAGTTCACGCAAGCCCTCGTGCGAGGCCGTTGAGATTTCGAATACGCGGTAGCCGCGCGCCTCAAGGTCGGGGCGCACCATCTCGGCGAGATCACGCGCTTCGGGCACATCGATCTTATTGAGCGCGATGAGCTGGGGGCGCTCCAGGAGAGGGATCTGCCCCTCGGGCACTTCGTAGGCGCCGAGTTCTGCCAGAATCACGTCGAGGTCTGAGAGCGGGTCGCGCCCGGGCTCGAGGGTTGCGCAGTCGAGCACGTGCAGCAGCGCGCTGCAGCGTTCGACGTGGCGCAAGAAGTCGAGGCCGAGGCCACGCCCCTCGCTCGCGCCCTCGATGAGACCGGGCACATCGGCGACGGTGTAACGGTACTCGCCCGCCTGAACGACCCCAAGGTTGGGGTGCAGCGTCGTGAACGGGTAGTCGGCAATCTTGGGCTTCGCGGCGCTCATGGCAGCGATCAGGCTCGACTTACCCGCTGAGGGGTAGCCAACGAAGGCGACATCAGCGATTGTCTTGAGCTCGAGGGTAACTTCACCCGCCCAGCCCGCGGTACCGAGCAGTGCGAAGCCGGGGGCCTTGCGCTTTGGGCTTGCGAGGTCCATGTTGCCGAGACCACCGATGCCGCCCCTGGCCGCGACGTACCGCATACCCGGCTCGGTGAAGTCGATCAGAGTCTCCCCCGCCGCATCTTTCACCACGGTGCCGACGGGCACCGGGAGCACGAGTTCGCCGCCGTTTTCGCCCGACCGCCAGTCGCCGGCGCCGTAGCCACCGTTCTTCGCGGCGATGTGGGGGCGGCGGTGGTACTCCAACAGGGTCGTGACCTGCGGGTCTGCGAGCAGCACGATATCGCCGCCGTGCCCGCCCGCTCCGCCGTCAGGCCCGGCCATTGGCTTAAACTTCTCGCGGTGAATCGAGACGCAGCCATTGCCACCGCGCCCCGCTTGCAAAAAGAGCTGGACCCGGTCCACGAACGTTACCATGCTGAAATTCCCTCGCTATATACGGCAAAAGGCGAGCCGAAGCCCGCCTCGCCGTGAGTTGCCTAATGTGGTTAGGCGGCCGTCACGATGTTGACGACCTTGCGGCCGCCCTTCGCACCAAACTCAACCGCGCCCGCAGCGAGTGCGAACAGCGTGTCGTCCTTGCCACGGCCGACGTTCGCGCCGGGGTGGAAGCGCGTGCCACGCTGACGAACGATAATCTCGCCCGCGTTGACTTCCTGTCCGCCGAAGCGCTTCACGCCGAGGCGCTGTGCGTTTGAGTCGCGGCCGTTCTTGCTTGAGCCGACGCCCTTCTTGGATGCCATGAGTCTCTACTCCTTTAGTAGTAGCGCGAAAGCGCTTACTTGATGCCGGTAACCTTGAGGCGCGTCAGGTCCTGACGGTGGCCCTGGCGGCGCTTGTAACCGGTCTTGTTCTTGTAACGCTGGATGATGATCTTCGGACCACGAAGGTCGTTGAGCACCTCAGCGGTGACCGTCACCTTGGCGAGCTCAGCCGCATCGGTCGTCACCTTGTCGCCATCAACGAGCAGAACAGCGGGAAGCTCGAGCTTGCCGTTGTCATCACCCTGAACACGATTCACCGTGATGATCGAGCCAACCTCGACCTTCTCCTGCCGGCCGCTTGCGCGCACTACTGCGTAAACCACTTCACACCCTCTTCTTAAGGTTTGTCATACATACCGAGTCACGACCGTGTCGCGCTCGAAGTCTGTCTACCGCCCAGAAAAGGGTGGCACCAACGGTCAATATTATCCCAGGCCGAAGCCTCAGGTCAAATGCGACGCGCGATTTATTCGCGATCCGCGTCACGTCGCTTGGCGGTCGCATCGAGCGCTTCAGCGAGAGCGAGCTTCGCCGCCTGCGCCGGATCAGTGGCCGCCTCAGGCGCAGCAGACTGCGAAGGTGCTGCTACAGTACCGCCCTGGGTCTGGCCGGTCGAAACCCGTCGACGCGCACGCCCCTGACCCGCGGCTGGCGCGTCGGGTAGCGCCGAGAGCACCGAGTCCAGCAAATTCGCAGCCACAGGTTCGGACTTCACTGGCTCCGATTTAACCGGCTCTGGCCTTGTCGACACTGGCTTCGCCTCGTCCTGCTGCGGCGTGGACTCCTGGGTCGCCTGGCGCGAACGCACACGCCCGGTCACACCGGAGCTGGCCTTGGGCGAATCCGGTGCAGACTTTGCGCCGCTTGCCGCGCCACCATTTTTGCGCGCCGCTGCCGCATCGACGGCGGCGGCGAGCTGCGCTGCAACTGACTCTGCCGTGTCCTCATGCTTGACCGGTAGCGTCGATGCTGCCACCTGCGCGAGCATATTCTTGGCACCGTCGGTAATCGCGTGAGTCTGCGCCTTGGCCTCGGGGTGCTGCTGAGCCTGGTGTGACTGGTGTGACTGGTGTGACTGGTGTGACTGGTGTGACTGGTGCTGCTGATTGCCCCGCCCGCGCTTCGCGTTGCGCGGGTTCCCCTCGCTGCGATGCCTGCTCACGGGATCGTGCTGCACGATCACACCGCGCCCCGCGCAGGTCTCACACGCCTCGCTGAACGATTCGAGTAGCCCGAGACCCAGCTTCTTACGCGTCATCTGCACGAGGCCAAGCGAGGTCACCTCGGCCACCTGATGCTTGGTGCGGTCGCGGCTCAGGCACTCCACGAGACGACGCAACACCAGGTCGCGGTTCGACTCAAGCACCATGTCAATGAAGTCGATCACGATGATGCCGCCAATATCGCGCAGGCGCAGCTGGCGCACGATTTCTTCGGCAGACTCAAGGTTGTTCTTCGTGACGGTCTCTTCGAGGTTGCCCCCCGAGCCCACAAACTTGCCCGTGTTGACATCGATGACCGTCATCGCCTCGGTACGGTCGATCACGAGAGATCCACCCGACGGCAGCCAGACCTTGCGGTCGAGTGCCTTAGCGATCTGCTCGGTCACGCGATACTCATCAAAGATGTCGCGTTCACTCTCGAACTTCTCAACCCGCAGCAGCAGGTCTGGCGCCACCTGACCGAGATAGTTCTCAATCACGGTGTAGGTGTCGTCGCCCGAGATACGCATGCGGTGGAAATCCTCGTTGAAGACGTCACGCACGATCTTGATGAGCACATCGGGTTCAGCGTGCAGCAAGACGGGGCCGCCACCCTTCGCGACGCGCTGCTGGATCGACTCCCACTGGCGTGTCAAACGCTCAACGTCGTGCGTCAGCTGCTCTTCGGTGGCTCCCTCAGCTGCGGTGCGCACAATGACTCCTGCGCCGCCGGGCAGCACCTCCTTGAGGATCTTCTTCAAACGCGCACGCTCTGTGTCGGGCAGCTTGCGTGAAATGCCGTTCATCGCGCCGCCCGGCACGTAGACCAAGAAGCGGCCGGGGAGTGAGATCTGGCTGGTGAGGCGGGCTCCCTTGTGCCCTACCGGATCCTTCGTCACCTGAACGAGCACCTGATCGCCGGGCTTGAGAGCGTTCTCGATCTTGCGAGCTGTGTTGCCACCCTCGAACTCTGACCAGTCAACCTCGCCTGAGTAGAGCACGGCGTTGCGGCCGCGACCAATATCAACGAATGCGGCTTCCATGCTGGGCAGCACGTTCTGCACGCGCCCCAGGTACACGTTACCGATCAACGAGCTCTCGCTCGAGCGTGCGACGTAGTGTTCGACGAGCACCTTATCTTCGAGCACGCCAATCTGCACGCGATCGGCCGTCGTGCGCACGATCATCTCACGGTCGACTGCTTCGCGGCGAGCCAGAAATTCTGATTCGGTGATCACGCTGCGGCGGCGACCCGCGTCGCGGCCATCCCGGCGACGCTGCTTCTTCGCCTCGAGACGGGTTGACCCGCGCACCTTTTGCGGTTCGGTCACGACCGGGGCCTGGCGACGCTCGCGGCGCGGCGCGTCATCATCGATATCGCGGCGGCGCGTGCGACGCGATCCGGATCGCTCGCCATCAGTGTCGTATGAGCCGTGGCCATCACGATCGTGAGGGGCGTGGTCGTCGAGCAGCTCGTCCAGCTGACGGAAGTCGCTCGCGTGGCTGTCACCGCGTGTATCGCGGCGGTAGGTTTCGCTGCGGAACGAGTCACCGCGGAAGGCGTCCCCCCGGTACCCGTCACCCCTGCGGCTGTCGCCGCGACGTGACTCGTGCGAATCTGCACGGTGCGACTCTGCACGGTGCGACTCTGCACGGTGCGCATCGCTGCGGAAGATCTCGCTTCGGCGAGGCCGCGGCGGGATCGGGGGCACATCGGGCGCCAAGAAGATGAGCTTCGTCGTCGCGCGGAAGCGTTCCTCTGGTGTCATCTCGGCCAGTGGCTGCGCCTCTGACTTTGCTTCTGGTTTTGCTTCTGACGAGGACTCTGCGCGAGTCTCGGCCGTAGCCGCTGCCCCTTCTTCGGGTGTTGCACCTTGCGCCGCTTCCAGGGTCGAGCCTGACGTTACGGCGAGCTCGGTACCCTCGGGTACTACGGATTCTTCTGTTGTGTTTTTCACCATTGCTGGTGTCTCCTCTTTCCGGAAGAGATGTGCTCTTCCGGCAACCTTTTCGTGCGGTGGGTGCCGCGAATGTGTTCCCCGCGAGGCGCTGGCGCTCGCGCTCGGTCGCTCTTGGACCGGTGACGGTCGGGAGACCGCCAAAAGACTGTATGTGTTCAACGTATTTTTCACGCCTCACACCGCTTTCATTATGCCACGTGTCGCCTGCGTAGCGCATGATTGTCGCACAGATTAATCTCTCGTGCTTCAAGGCCAGCTTTGCACCAGGTGTGCATCAGCCGCGCGCAGTATGCTCAGGTCATGCACGTTGAATCAAGCCAGGGCACACTGCAGGCCCCTCGTCAGATTGCTCGCCCCTACGCGTTCGCTATCTTCTCGTTGATCGCTGGCGCGATCGGATGGTTTGCTTCGTTCGAGCTGCTGACCGAGTACATCAAGACGCTGCAGCTCACTGATTACGTACCCAACTGCAACGTCAGCATTCTGGTGACGTGCGGCCCCAACATGGATTCGTGGCAGGGTTCGATCTTGGGTTTCAGCAACACCATCATTGGTGTCGCAGCGTTCATGGCCCCCATGTTTGTGGGGGCGGCCCTGCTCGCGGGCGCACGCTTTTCACGCTGGTTCTGGGTGTCCTACCAGGTGGGCTTGCTGCTCGGCATTGTCTTCGTGTTCTGGCTCTTCACGCAGAGCGTGTTTGTGCTCGGCACACTGTGCCCGTGGTGCATGGTCGTCTGGACTGTAACGATTCCCCTGTTTTGGTTTAGCGTGGCGCAACCGTACGCTTCGGGTGAGGTGCCCGTGCCTGCCGCCGCACGATCGTTCTTCACGCAGCTGCGCTCGTGGGCGTGGGTCGCAGTGCTGCTGTGCTTCATCGTCATCGCATTTATCGCTCAGTTGCGTCTCGACTGGCTCGCCGAATTCGCTCGCGCATAACCTTCACATAAGTTACCCCGCCTGTGTTTCTTTCAACACTGCCCAGAGGCGCAGCACCTGGTCGCGCGTCTGCTCGGGGGTCACGCCCGTGTCTATCACCTCGTCTGCGATAGCTCGCCGCGAGGCCTCATCTGCTTGCTGAGCGATCCGCGCACGGGCGGCCGCTTCGCTCATGCCGCGCAGTTCTTGCATGCGCGCGACCCGGGTTTCGACGGGGGCCTCAGCGGTTACAACGAGGTCCCAGGCCCTCTGCCCTGCTGCTGTCTCAGCGAGTAACGGAATCTCGTATACGACGATCGCGGGCTCACCGCCCAAACGCTCGGCGCGTTCGATCTCCTTCAAACGCGCGTTCAAGAGCCGTTGCACCTCGGGGTGCACGATGCCATTTAGGTCGCCTAACGCTTGCTGGTCAGAGAACACAATATTGCCGAGCGCCGCGCGATCCAGCTCGCCCTCAGCTGTGACGACTGCCCTCCCAAAGCGCCCAGCAATCTGGCGGAGGCCGGCCGATCCGGGAGCCACCGCGTCGCGCGCTAGCTGATCCGCGTCGATTCGCAGCGCACCAAGCTTCTCGAGCTGATCGCCGATGGTCGATTTTCCGGCCGCAATTCCGCCAGTAAGCGCGACAAGTAGCATGCGCACACTCTATCGTGTGGTTGAGTGGTGGCCTAAAAGCCAAAGGCCCGGCCCCCGTGATGGGGACCGGGCCTTTAGCGGTTAGCAGCTAGTGCCGAGGATTAGTTGCCCTCGAGCTGTGCCTTGAGTGCTGCAAGCGCGGCGTCGTCGGCGAGTGCACCGGTCGACGACTGGTCGCTCGAGAACGTCGAGGAGGGAGCGGGCGCAGCGGGAGCAGCAGCGGCCTCTGCAGCCATCTGTGCAACCTGCTTCTTGTGGGCTTCCCAACGCTCCTGGGCAGCAGCGTACTCCTGCTCCCACTTCTCGCGCTGGCTCTCGAAGCCTTCCTTCCACTCCTGCGTCTCGGGGTCGAAGCCCTCGGGGTACTTGTACTCACCGTTCTCGTCGTACTCGGTGGTCATACCGTAGAGAGCCGGATCGAACTCGGTGCCCTCGGGGTCGACGCCCTCGTTCGCCTGCTTGAGGCTGAGCGAGATGCGGCGGCGCTCGAGATCGATGTCGATGATCTTGACGAACACGCTCTGGCCCGCGGCCACAACCTGCTCGGCGAGCTCAACGTGCTGGTCCGAGAGCTCAGAGATGTGCACGAGGCCCTCGATGCCGTCTGCAACGCGAACGAACGCGCCGAAGGGAACGAGCTTGGTGACCTGACCCGGTGCGATCTGGCCGATCGCGTGGGTGCGGGCGAATACCTGCCAGGGGTCTTCCTGCGTAGCCTTGAGCGAGAGCGAAACGCGCTCGCGGTCCAGCTCCACCGAAAGCACCTCGACGGTAACTTCCTGGCCAACCTCGACAACGTCAGAGGCGTGCTCGATGTGCTTCCACGAGAGCTCGGAGACGTGCACGAGGCCGTCCACGCCGCCCAGGTCGACGAATGCACCGAAGTTGACGATCGACGAGATGACGCCCTTGCGCACCTGGCCGGGCTTGAGCTCGGCGAGGAACGACGAGCGAGTCGCCGACTGCGTCTCCTCGAGCAGCGCGCGGCGCGAAAGCACCACGTTGTTGCGGTTCTTGTCGAGCTCGAGGATCTTTGCCTCGATCTCCTGACCCAGGTACGGGGTCAGGTCGCGTACGCGACGCAGCTCGATGAGCGATGCGGGGAGGAAGCCACGCAGGCCGATGTCAACGATGAGGCCGCCCTTGACAACCTCGATGACGGTGCCGGTAACGACGCCCTCGGTCTCCTTGATCTTCTCCACGTCGCCCCAAGCACGCTCGTACTGAGCACGCTTCTTGGACAGGATCAGGCGGCCTTCCTTGTCCTCCTTCTGGAGCACGAGCGCCTCAACGGCGTCGCCGACCTGAACAACCTCGTCGGGGTTCACGTCATGCTTGATGGACAGCTCGCGCGAGGGAATGACGCCCTCGGTCTTGAATCCGACGTCGAGGAGCACCTCGTCGCGGTCAATCTTCACAACGGTGCCCTCGATGAGGTCTCCGTCGTTGAAGGACTTAATAGTCAGTTCGACTGCTGCAAGGAAATCTTCGGCCGAGCCGATGTCGTTTACTGCAACCTGCTTGCTAGCAGTCGTTACGTTCGTCATGAAATTGGTCTCCAGATGGACAGGATATTCAGGCGGGTGCGCACCCAGTTTGGGCCGAATCTCGACGCATCGAGACCCGCGAGGCACTCCCACATTGGACTTGGTTGGTCGCCACAAATGTGACACCCCATCATATCTGCATGTTTGCGCCGGAATCAACCCGTGACACGCCCGGCATGACTAGTGCGCGGCCGCGTTCCAGTTGACACCGTGTCCCACCTGCACCTCGAGGGGAACAGCAAGCTCCGCGGCACCCGCCATCTCCTCGCGGACGATCAACTCGAGCGTGTCCCATTCGCCGGCGGCTACCTCGAACATCAACTCATCGTGAATCTGCAGCAGCATGCGCGAACGCATGCCTGCCTCGCGCATACGGCGCTCTACTGAGATCATCGCGCGTTTGATGATGTCGGCCGCCGACCCCTGAATGGGCGCATTGAGCGCGGCCCGCTCGGCGTTCTCACGCAAAATCCTGTTGGGGCTCGTGAGCTCAGGGAAGGGGCGCCTACGACCAAAGATCGTCTCGGTGAAGGTATCGCGCTTGGCCTGTTCCACGACCGAGCGCAGGTAATCACGCACCCCACCAAACCGCTCGAAGTAATCACTCATGAGCTGCTTCGCCTCGGCCGCCGAGATACCCAACTGTTTCGACAGCCCGAAGGCCGAGAGACCGTATGCGAGGCCGTAGCTCATCGCCTTAACCTTCGAGCGCATCTCGTTTGTCACCTCAGCGGGCTCAACACCAAAGATGCGCGAGCCCACGAAGCGGTGCAGGTCTTCGCCCGCGTTAAACGCTTCAATGAGCCCCGCGTCCTGCGACAGATCGGCCATGATGCGCATTTCGATCTGCGAGTAGTCGGCGGTCATGAGCGTATCGAACTCGGGGTCGTGAATGAACGCTTCTCGAATGCGCCTCCCCTCCTCTGAGCGCACCGGAATGTTTTGCAGGTTCGGGTCGGTCGACGACAGGCGGCCAGTACTCGATCCGGTCTGCACGAGCGTCGTGTGAATGCGCCCGTCATCACCCACCGCTTTGATGAGCGTCTCAACCATCTGACGCATCTTGTTCGCTTCACGGTGCGATAGCAGCGCATCAAGGAACGGGTGCGGGTTCTTGAGCTGCAGGTCTGCGAGCGCTGCCGCGTCAGTCGTGTATCCGCTCTTTGTTTTACGCGTCTTCGGCATGTCGAGCTGCTCAAAAAGCACCTCTTGCAGCTGCTTGGGCGAAGACAGGTTCACCTCACGACCGATCGCGTCAAAGGCGCGCTGCTGCAGCTCGGCCACCCGATCCTTGAGCTCAGCCTGGTGAGATTCAAGCAGCGGCAGGTCGATCTCGACGCCGCGGGTTTCAAGCGCCGCGAGAACTGACACCAGCGGGAGCTCGATATCCGTGTAAATCTCGCCTGTGCGCGACTCGAACCGAGACACCGCCACCGCGTGAGCGCGCACCAGGTACCACGCCAGCGCTGCAGCGTCTGCGGTGTTCTCTTCGTCTGGAACAAGCTGGTTGGGGTCACCGGCCGGTACTTCTTCGCCCAAGAACCGCATCACCGCGTCACCGAGGTTCTTCTCTGCTGTCGCAGGGCGCAACAGCCAGGCCGCGAGCAGCAGGTCACCGGCAATGCCCCCCACCTCTGCGCCGGCACGCTGCACTAGCTCAAGCTGCGACTTCGCGTCATAGAACACCTTCGGGGCGTCTGAAGCAAGCCAAGCTTCGAACTGACCGTAATCGCGGCCACCCACGAGCCACTCAAATTTGACCGTCGCTTCCTCGGTTGCAAGGCCCACTTCGAGGCCCGCGAGCCCCTCACGAATCAGCACGGCCGGGCTCGGGTGCTTTGCAAGCCAGTCCCCCAGCTCCTCATCAATGAGGTGCTTGGCCTCGGGGCGTTCGGGCGCGAGTGGCGCAGCTGGCTGCGCCGGATCATGGCTGATCTCAGCCCCGGCGAGCTTCGCCACGCGCTGCAACAGCGTGCGAAACTCGAGCTTCGCAAACACCTCCGACACGGCGTCCATGTCGATGACTCCGCGCATCAGGTCGTCAAGTTGCACCTCGAGCTCGACATCGCGCACGAGACGGTTGAGCCTGCGGTTGCGCACCGCAAGGTGCGCGTGCTCGCGCAGGCTCTCCCCCACCTTGCCGCCGATTTCGTCTTGACGGCGCAGAATCTCGTCGAGCGAGCCAAACTGGTTGATCCACTTCACGGCGGTCTTCTCGCCCACCCGCGGCACCCCCGGCAGGTTATCGCTTGTCTCGCCCACGAGAGCCGCGATTTCGGGGTACTGCTCAGGGCGCACGCCGTAGCGTTCAAACACCTTCTCGCCGTCATACCGAGTGAGCTCGCTGACACCCTGCTTCGACGGGTACAACAGAGTGATGCGCTCGTCGACGAGCTGAATGGTGTCTCGGTCGCCGCTCACGACCAGCACACGGTAGCCTCCGGCTGCGCCACGCGTGGCGAGCGTCGCGAGAATATCGTCGGCTTCGTAGTTTTCCTTTTCAAGCGTGGTGACGCCCATTGCACGGAGCGCCTCTTGGAGAAGCGGGATCTGACCTTTGAACTCAGACGGAGTCTCACCACGCGTGCCCTTGTACTCCGGGTATTCCTCAGTGCGAAACGAGTGACGCGAGATGTCAAAGGCTACCGCGATGGCATCGGGCTTCTCATCGGCGAGAAGCTTGATGAACATCGAGATGAACCCGTGCACCGCGTTCGTGTGCTGCCCGGACTGGGTCTGAAAGTTTTCGGGGCGAAGCGCGTAAAAGGCGCGGAAGGCCAGCGAGTGGCCGTCGATGATCATGAGGGTAGGCTGAGGCGTATTCGACACCTCCCCAGCCTACAAGCCGTCGCCTGCGAGCGCTCGGCCCTGGCGCATTCGAAAGGCTCTTTTTTCGATGTCTGACACTACTTTCACCTCACCTGCGCCGAGTGCCGGGAGCCCGACGCCCGAGGCGGCTCTGGCTTACGTGCGCGAGCGCGGCCTTGGCGCGCTCGCCGAGAAGATGGGCATCGAGATGCGGGAGTTTTCGCCCGAGCGCGCCGTCGCCACAATGCCCGTCGAGGGCAACACTCAGCCAATCATGCTGCTGCACGGCGGCGCCTACGTGGTGCTAGGTGAGACGCTCGGCTCGATGCATGCGAACCTCATGGCACCCGAGGGGCACGTGGGTGTCGGGCTCGACATTAATGCCACGCACACTGGCTCCGCTCGATCCGGCACTGTCACGGGGGTATGCACCCCGATCAAGATCGGGCGATCGGTCGCGGTGCACGAGATCATCGTCAGCGACGAAGCCGGAAACCGGTGCTCGACCATACGCATCACGAATTTCTATAAGCGCGTCAAGTAGTGGCCTTGTGGTCGTACACGTAGAAGCGGCCCCGGGAGACTCTCCCGGGGCCGCTTCTACAGTTCAGTCGATGCTATCGAAAGCCGCTTAGGCGTCTTTCTTCGGGCCGAGCTGATCGATGATCGTCTTCGCGACGTCCTGCATCGTCAGGCGGCGGTCCATCGACGCCTTCTGGATCCAGCGGAACGCCTCGGGCTCCGACAGTCCCATCTTGTCGTTGAGGATCCCCTTGGCGCGGTCAACGAGCTTACGCGTCTCAAAGCGCTCGGCGAGGTCAGAGACCTCGCTCTCGAGCGTTGCGATCTGCTCGAAGCGCGACAGCGCAATCTCGATCGCGGGGATCAGATCGGCCGGCGTAAAGGGCTTTACGACATAGGCGAGCGCGCCAGCCTCGCTTGCACGCTTCACAAGCTCGGCCTGGCTGAACGCGGTCAACAGTACGACGGGCGCGATGTTGTCTTTGTTGATCTGCTCGGCAGCCGAGATGCCGTCAAGCTTGGGCATCTTGACGTCCATTACGACGACGTCGGGGCGCAGCTCTTCAACGAGGCGAACGGCCTCTTCACCGTCACCGGCCTCACCAACTACGTCAAAGCCGTTGTCACGCAGCGTTTCAACGATGTCGAGGCGGATCAGGGATTCATCTTCGGCGACGACAACGCGTCGCGAAGCGCTCGGGGCAGTGCTCTGGTCATTCACTCCACCAGTTTACGACATTGTTACTTTTAATGTTGCTGAATACTCAGACGATTCACCGGGTCGCGACTCTCATGCTTGCGTAGCCAAGCCTTTCGTGCGGGTGAGGCGCTGTCTCAGCAGGCGTTGAATAGGCGCATCGATGATCCGGTTGATGAAGATACTGACAAGGGTCACCGCGATCATAGTTGCGATGAGCAGCATCACACGCATCGAAGTCGCCGCTCCCCGAATCACGTCGCCCAGCAGCACCTGCGAGATAAACACCGTCACAATCGGATGAAACAGATACATGGCATAACTGGCATCGCCGATTTCGAGCAACACGCGTGTCACGAGTCCGTCACGAATGAGCGGTTCGAGTACCAGTGCACACACGAGCAGCAGCACGGCAGGTATCCCGTAGTAGAGCGCGCGCACATCGCTCACCAGGCTGATGATTCCGAGGTCCTGCGCAATGAGCACGCCGAGCGCGAACACCGCACCCATACCAGCAATACCACGCCACGCCCAAGCTGTTGCGCCGTGCGAGGCCCCCAAGGTCTTCACGGGGAGCGCTGACGTAGCGCGCGCGAGCACTCGCCGGTAGACCAGCGCGACACCGAGGCCGGCCAGAAACTCGAGCAGAATCGGGTCTTGGTAGAACCGAAGCGCAGGGCTCGATCCTGGCCATATCACGCCGCTGAACACGAGCAGCACGAGTGCGACACCCACGAGAATCAAGGCGGTGCGGGTGGAGCGCACGCACAAGAGGAGCGTCCCCACGAGCAGATAGAAGAACATCTCGTAGTTGAGCGTCCACCCGATCTGCAAAATGGGCCCCATGCGCTCTGGCATCGCATATGGAATGAAGAGGAGAGACTTAATGAGACCTCCCGCGTCAACCACGGTCGAGTTTGCACGCCAGGGCATGAGCAGCACCGCCGCCGCCCACGTGAGCGTCGCGATCCAATACAGCGGCACCACGCGAATCACTCGACGGCGCAGAAACTGCTTGCGGCTGCCGAACACGACCGTGCCGATAATGAATCCACTGATCACAAAGAAGACGTCGACGCCCCAGGGACCGGTGCCTGGAAGCGCGAAGATGCCCCCCTCAGCCACGGCGTGAAAGTAAACAACAGCGAGGGCCGCGAGAGCACGCAGAAACTGCACACTTCGCACGGTCGACCGTGTTTTAGCCACCGCTCACAACTCCAGTTCGTGTATCTTCCGAGAAACGCTGGCGCGACTCGCCGTACACCCCGCCCAGACAACCGTTTTATATTAGCCCACTCATGTGCGCTAAGGTATTTCTTGGCACCGCACCAGTGCGGTCCGATTACAATTAAAGAACGCACGCCGGATTGGTGGAATTGGCAGACACGGCGCACTCAAAATGCGCTGCCGAAAGGTGTACGGGTTCGAGTCCCGTATCCGGTACCAAAAGACCCGGCCCCGCTTTTGCGGGGCCGGGTCTTTTCGTTTGCACCTGGCGCGATGCGCCCACATTTTGCCCACATCACGCGTCAAACTACGCAGAGCCCGGATCAAATGATCCGGGCCCTGCGTGTTGCGCCGCGCGCTAGTTAGTGCGCTAGTTACTGCGCTGCGCGCTCCAGCACCAGCTCGCGCACGCGCGCTGCGTCGGCCTGGCCGCGCATCGCCTTCATGACAGCTCCGATGACCGCGCCAGCGGCTTGCACCTTGCCGTCGCGGATCTTCTCGAGCACATCGGGCTGCTGCGCGAGCGCCGCATCGATGGCCTCGATCAGGGGGCCGTCGTCTGAGACGATTGCGAGCCCGCGTGCCTCGACGATCTCGCTCGCGGTGCCCTCGCCGTCGATGATGCCGGCGATTACCTGGCGTGCCAGCTTGTCGTTGAGCGTGCCAGCGTCGACGAGCTCGACGACCGAGCCGATCTGCTCGGGCGTAATCAGCTCAGTCGGCTGCGCCTGGCGCTCGTTTGCGATACGCGCGATCTCACCCGTCCACCACTTGCGGGCGGTCTGAGCGGGAACACCCGCGGCCACCGTCGACTCGATCGCCTGGACAAGACCGGCGTTCACGACGTCTTGGAACTCGAGCTGCGAGAACTGCCACTCGGCCTTCAGGCGCCGTGTGCGCAGCGTCGGGTGCTCGGGCAGCGTGCCCCGCAGCTCCTCGACCAGCTCACGCGACGGGGTGAGGGGAGCCAGGTCGGGCTCGGGGAAGTAGCGGTAGTCGTCGGCGTCGCTCTTCGGGCGTCCCGGCGAGGTCTCCCCCGTGTCCTCGTGCCAGTGACGGGTCTCTTGGGTAATCGAGCCGCCATCTTCGAGAATGCGCGCCTGGCGCTGAATCTCGAAGCGCACCGCACGCTCGATCGAGCGCAGCGAGTTCACGTTCTTGGTCTCGGTACGTGTGCCGAGTACGCTCATACCGGCACCCTCGTTACCACGGGGACGCAGTGACACATTTGCGTCGCAGCGAATGTTGCCGCGCTCCATGCGTGCATCAGAAATGCCGAGCGCAACCACCATCTCGCGAATCGTCGCAACGTACGCCGACGCGATTTCTGGGGTATCTGCCTCGCCTCCGAAAATGGGGCGGGTCACGATCTCGACGAGCGGCACACCAGCGCGGTTGTAGTCGACGAGCGAGTACTCGGCGCCCTGAATGCGGCCGGTCGACCCACCCACGTGGTTGAGCTTGCCCGCGTCTTCTTCCATGTGAGCGCGCTCGATGGGCACGTGCACCACACGCCCCGAAGCGAGTTCGATCTCGACCGAACCGTCGTGTGCGATCGGATCGTCGAACTGCGAGATCTGATAGTTCTTCGCCATGTCGGGGTAGAAGTAGTTCTTGCGCGCGAAGCCCGAGACCTCTGCGATCTCGCAGCCGAGTGCGAGGCCCAGGCGGATCGAGTACTTGACCGCCTCATCGTTCACCACGGGCAGTGCACCGGGAAGCCCCAGGCACACGGGCGTCAGGTTCGTGTTCGGCTCGGCCCCAAACGTGTTGGGGGCCGACGAGAACATCTTGGTCTTCGTGTTGAGCTCAACGTGCACCTCGAGCCCGATGACGGGCTCGAACTTCTCGAGGGCCTCTTCGAAGCTCATCAGCTTGGTCTTGGCCATTAGTGCGCTGCCTTTCGTGCCGTGCTACCTGCAAGGGTGGGCGCCTGCGCCCAGAACGGAGTGCCGTCGCGGTCGGCGGTGAGCTGCTCGATTGCGGCGCCCGCCCGGTAGAGCCGCGCGTCTTCAAACGCGGGCGCCATCAGCTGCAGCCCCACGGGCATGCCATCTTCTGCGGCGGTGCCAATTGGCAGGCTGAGGCCGGGGAGCCCCGCGAGGTTCGCTGGAATGGTGGTCGCGTCGTTCAGGTAGTCCTGCATTGGGTCGCCGCCGTGAGTACCGAGCTTCCACGCCGTGGTGGGCGCGGTGGGCGATGCGATCACGTCAACCTGTTCGAACGCAGCAGCAAAGTCGCGCTGAATCAGTGTGCGCACCTTCTGCGCGCTGCCGTAGTAGGCGTCGTAGTAACCGGCAGAAAGGGCGTATGTACCGAGAATGATGCGGCGCTTCACTTCGGCGCCAAAGCCCGCGGCGCGAGTCTGGCTCATGACGTCTTCGACGGTGCCGCCGCCCTGGGGGTTGACGCGCATGCCAAACCGCACGGAGTCGTACTTCGCGAGGTTACTCGAGGCTTCGGCGGGCAAAATCAGGTAGTAGGCTGCCACCGCGTACTCGAAGTGCGGGGCGTCGATCTCGACGATCTCGGCGCCCGCGGCGGTCAGCTGCGCGAGCGTTTCTTCGAAACGCGCCTTCACGCCCGGCTGCACGCCATCAAGCATCAGCTGCTTGACGACGCCCACGCGCAGGCCCTTCAGCGTCGCCGGATCGGCGCCGCCCCGGGCGGCCGCAGCCATTGACGGCCATGCAAAGTCCAGCGACGTCGAGTCGTGACGGTCGTGCCCGGCGATCACATCGTGCAGCAGCGCGGTGTCGAGCACGGTACGCGCGCAGGGGCCGATCTGGTCGAGCGATGAGGCAAGCGCGATCGCACCGTAACGGCTTACACCGCCGTAGGTGGGCTTTGCGCCCACTGTGCCGGTGAGCGCGGCGGGCTGCCGGATCGAGCCACCGGTGTCGCTGCCGAGCGCGAGCGGCGACTGGAATGCCGCCACAGCAGCGGCCGAGCCGCCACCCGAACCACCGGGCACGAGCTCGGTGTTCCAGGGGTTGCGCGTGGGGCCGTAGGCCGAGTTTTCGGTGGCAGAGCCCATGGCGAACTCGTCCATGTTGGTCTTGCCGATCGACACGAGACCGGCCGCGCGAGCCTTAGCGACCGCGGTCGCGTCAAACGGCGAGCGGTAACCTTCGAGAATCTTCGACCCCGAGGTCGAGGGCATGTCGGTCGTGACGAGCACATCCTTCACCGCGAGCGGCACGCCCGCGAGCTCGCCTAGGGACTCCCCTGCTGCACGACGCTCATCGATGGCACGTGCCGCGGCGAGCGAAGCGTCTTCATTCGTCGCGAGAAACGCGTTCAACTCGCCGTCCACGGCGGTGATCTGCGCGAGGTGAGCGCGCGTCGCCTCTTCAGACGAAACCTCACCAGAGGCGATCTTGCCCGCCAGCTCTGCGGCGGTCAAGGTAATCAATTCACTCATGGCTCTCCCTACTGCTCTTCGCCCAGAATCGAGGAGACCCGGAACATGCCGTCGGTCTGCTCGGGCGCGTTGGCGAGCGCCTCTTCACGGGTCAGCTGGTCGGTGATCTCGTCTGCGCGAGTCACGTTGTTCAGCGGAATGGGGTGGCTGGTGGCGGGAACGTCTGCTCCGGCCACCTCGCTCACCTTTGCGATATTCGTGAGGATCGAACCGAGGTCACTCGAAAGTGAGGCGACCTCGGAGTCAGAAAGGGCGATCCGGGCGAGGCCTGCGAGATGCTGTACGGCCTCGGCCGTGATCTCGCTGCTCGCGCCCGCTGGCGTTTCAGGCATGCTGCTCCATCGTTACGTCGGAACTGAAAGGGTTCTGTGAACCCCACCATCCTACTGCTGTCAGCTTTGTGGGGGCCGAACCGCCAGAGTTCTTGAACCGTCACGCTCCCACAACCCCGAACAGCCTCGACGGTGGCTCGAGATGAGATGGGCGTCGACGATGCCGAGGGCAGCCATCAACGCGTACGCGGTGGTCGGGCCGACGAATTTGAATCCCTGCTGTTTCAGTCTTTGGGCGAGCGCCGCGGACTCGGGCGAGTGCGATGGCACCTGCGATTCGGTGATCGGCGCGGGCGATCGCTCGGGCATCGCCGACCATACAAGCTCTGCGAGTGTCGTACCGCGCTCGTGCAGCCTCAGCACCGCCTGTGCGTTCGAGACGGTGGCATCGATTTTGCGCCGGTTTCGTACGATTCCGGGGTTCTCCATCAACTCGGCCACTTCTGCCTCGCCAAATTGACTCACGATCTCGGGCTCAAACCCTTGAAACGCCGCGCGAAACGCGTCGCGTTTGCGCAGAATGATGAGCCACGACAGGCCCGACTGAAACGCTTCGAGACTGAGCCGCTCGAACACACCAGCTTCGCTTGACACGGGCACGCCCCACTCGGTGTCGTAGTACTCAGTGAGCAGCGGGTCGGTCGTCGCCCATCCCGCCCGATTCGGTGTCTGCGTCGCCTCGGTCATGTCAGTGCTCCCCTTCACACCTCACCGCTGTTCCAGTCCCCCTAGGGTAACCAGAAAGAACGACATGTGGTGTCTGAAGTGTCAATCTGTGGATAAGTTACTCACCCGCGAGCGTGAGTGCGCCGGGCCCCTGGGTGACGAGCACGGCAAACTGGGCGGCGTCGAGCACGGGGATTCCCAGCTCCTCGGCCTTCGCGAGTTTTGATCCGGCCCCTGGCCCCGCCGCGACATAGTCAGTTTTCTTCGAAACCCCCGAGGCGGCTTTGCCGCCCGCTTGGATGATCGCTTCTTTAGCGCCGTCGCGCGTAAAGCCCTCGAGCGTGCCCGTTGCGACGATCGTGAGCCCCTCGAGTACACCACCCTCGGGTAGTTGTGCCCCCGGCCCGGGGTGCCCCGGCGTCGCCCACTGCACTCCCGCGGCCGCCCAGCGATCAACGATTTCGACGTGCCAATCGACCTCAAACCAGGCCTGCATCGACTCGGCAATGATGCCGCCGACGCCTTCGACCTCGGCGAGCTCGTCGACCGACGCCGCCCGAATAGCTGCAAGCGAGCCAAACCAGTCAGCAAGGGCTCGCGCCGCGACCGGGCCTACGTGGCGAATATTGAGCGACACGAGCAGCCGCCAGAGCGGTTTCGTCTTCGCTTTCTCGAGCTCGGCGAGCAGCGTGAACGCGTCCTTGGCTGGTTGCAGCTCACGGTGGTTCTTCTTGATGCCGGCTGCGCGGCGGTCTGCCGCGGTCGCGTCTTCCCAACCGGGCGGGTAGGTCGCGGGCCCGAGTTTCTGAAACGGAGTACGCCGCGCAAAGTCGCCCGTCGCCTCGTCGATGCGGGGTTCACCCGTCTCTGTGTCGCGCACAATCACCACGATGGGCACGAGCTCATCGATGGTCAGATCGAACAGGCCAGCTTCGGTTTGCAGCGGCGCTTTCTCGGGCACCTCTGGCCCGGTGAGCGCGGCGGCCGTAATCTCGCCGAGCACCTCAACGTCGAGCGCACCGCGCGAACCAATGTGTTCGACCCTGCCGCGCACTTGCGCTGGGCAGGCTCGCGCGTTCGGGCAGCGCAGATCGATATCGCCCTCTTTCATGGCGCGCAGCGTATGCCCGCACTCGGGGCACCCTTCAGGCATGCGCCACTCAGTTTCAGAGCCGTCCCGCAACTCGATTACGGCCCCGAGCACCTCGGGAATCACGTCACCCGCTTTGCGCAGCACGACCGTGTCTCCAATGAGCACGCCCTTCGCTTTCACCACCTGCTGGTTGTGCAGCGTGGCCTGGCTCACGGTAGATCCCGCGACCTTCACTGGTGCCATCACCGCGTATGGTGTGGCCCTACCTGTGCGCCCCACCCCCACCCGAATCTCGAGCAGCTTCGTGTGCACTTCTTCGGGCGGATACTTGTACGCGATCGCCCAGCGCGGTGCGCGGCTCGTCTCACCGAGCTCAGCGTGCAGAGCCAGTTCATCTACCTTCACCACGATGCCGTCGATCTCGTGCTCAACATCGTGGCGGTGCTCTCCACGATCGGCGATAAACGCCTCCACCTCGGCCATGTCTTCGAACACGCGCGAGTGCGGCGACACGGGCAGGCCCCATTCGCCCAGCAGCCGGTAGGCGTCAGATTGATTGGCAAACTGCGGGTGCGACCACGCACCAATCCCGTGCACGTAGAGCGCGAGGCGCCCGAGACGCTCGCGCATAAGGGTAAGCTCGGCTTCGCTTTTGTTGTCTGAGCGCTGACGCAGGCTGCCCGCTGCCGTGTTGCGCGCGTTAGCAAATTCGGGGTACTTCACCGGGATCTGCTCGGCTGTGCGCCCCCGGGCCCGCAAGCCTTCGGCGTACTCTGCCTGCAGCTCGTGCTGCCGTGTGTTGAGCCACGCGAAGTCTTGACCGCGCAAAAACACCTCCCCGCGCGCTTCAAAGAACGAGGGGATCCCCTCCCCCGTAAGCACGCGCGGGATCGCCGGAATCATGTCGATGTTCTCGGTGATGTCTTCGCCCACCCGACCATCACCGCGCGTAGTCGCGGTCTCGAGCACCCCGTCGCGGTAGGCCAGGTTTATCGCCAGGCCGTCAATCTTCAGTTCGCTGAGCCAGCGCACCCGACGTCCTGCGGCGGCGCGAGTCTTTTCGGCCCACTCGTGAAACTCACCCAGCGAGAACACGTTGTCGAGGCTGAGCATGCGCTCGGCATGCTCGTGCTCAGGAAACCCGGCAGACACGATCTGCGCTCCGACATCGCGCGTCGGGCTGTCTTGGCCCGCGAGCTCGGGGAACGCGTGCTCGATCGCTTCGAGTCGGTGAAACAGAACGTCGTACTCGGCATCTGACACGAGGCCGTACCCCTGCGAGTAGTAGGCGACGCGCAGCCGCTCTATCTCGACCGAAAGCTGTTCGGCTTCGACGCGCGCGGCGGCAAAGTCGAGGGTGTCAACGGCGGGCAATTGCGGGGAGTTGTTCGTCACCCCTCAATTCTAGAAGTGCACAGGCTGTGCGTCACCCACCGAACGCTCAGTGGGCTGCGCGTCACGCACCACTCCTGTTTCGATATTTGACGCCGCTTCGTCGGCTGGCACCGCGCGGTCGATCGTGAACTGCCCGAGCACGCGTGTGCCAATGTAGACAACCGCGGTCTGCCCCGGGGCGACCCCGATGAGCGGCTCGGCATGTTCGAGGTCGATGTCGACAACAATCTCGTGAGAAGCGCCCGCGCGATGCTGTTCGGTGCGCTCAGATTCAATGATGGGGGCGAGACGCGCGAACGCGGGCACGGGGTCGGCGTGGGCGCGAATCTGCACCTCGCACTTAAACGTCTCGGTCACATCAAAGCCGGGCTCCCCGGCCCAGCTATAGCGCCCGCCCGCGATGCGCGAAATGGCGAGGCTCTCCTTGGGACCGACCACTACCTGGTTTGAGACGGGCCGAATCGAGAGCACAAAACGCGGTTTACCGTCGGGGGCGGGGCGCCCAATCGCAAGCCCCCGCCGCTGGCCCACCGTGTACCCGTGAGCACCATCATGCTGCCCGACGATCTCGCCCGCGGCGTCGACGATGTCACCTGGAGTGCGCTCGACGTGGTCTGAAAGCCAACCGCGAGTGTCACCGTCGGGAATGAAACAGATGTCGTGGCTGTCGGGCTTCTGGGCCACCTGCAGCCCGCGCTCGGCTGCCTCAGCCCGAATCAACTGCTTTGATGGCGTATCCCCGAGCGGAAAGTAGCAGTGCGCGAGCTGTTTCTCGGTGAGCACGCCCAGGACGTACGACTGATCCTTTGCCCATGCGCTCGCGCGATGCAGCTGCGGGCCGCTGGGCCCGGCTTCGAGTGTGGCATAGTGGCCCGTCGCCACCGCGTCAAAGCCGAGCGCGATGGCCTTGTCAAGCAGCGCTTCGAACTTAATCTTCTCGTTGCATCGCATGCACGGGTTGGGTGTACGCCCCGCGGCGTACTCGGCAATAAAGTCGTCAACAACGTCTTCCTTAAACCGCTCGCTCAGGTCCCACACGTAGAAGGGAATCTCGAGCAGGTTCGCGGCGCGCCGTGCATCCATCGCGTCCTCGACCGTGCAACAGCCGCGGGATCCGGTACGGATCGTGCCCGGCATGCGACTGAGCGCAAGGTGCACTCCGACCACTTCGTGCCCCGCTTCGACGGCACGTGCCGCCGCCACTGCGGAGTCAACGCCGCCGCTCATCGCCGCCAAGATTTTCATCAGAACAGTCTACTCGCCCGGCTGCTGTGTAAGTACCCGACGCGTGTGCGCTAACTGCGCAGGCACGACTCTGCGATGGCCGCGCTCACGTAAGCTGCGCTCACGAAAGCACCGCCTACGAAAGCCCCGCGACACGCGCCCGGTCGATCGCGGCCGGCAGCGCGGCAAGGAGCGCGTCAACCTCGGCGTCGCTCGTGCCGGGGCCCAACGTAAACCGCAGGGCACCTGCGGCTTCAGCCTCTGGCACACCCATCGCGAGCAGCACGTGTGAGATCTCGTGCACTCCCGCCTGGCACGCTGACCCCACCGAAACAGACACGCCTGCCGCGTCGAGCAAGAACACGAGCGAGTCCCCCTGACAGCCCGCAAAGGTGAAGTGGGCGTTGCCCGCGACCCGCCCCTCTCCCTCGGGCCCACGCATCACGGCGTCGGGAGCGACCGCTCTCACGCCCGCCACGAGCCTGTCGCGCAGCAAACGGGTGCGCGCGACGCGGCCCAGGCGCGGCGTGCCGTCGTCCTCGACCGCAAGGTCGAGCGCGGCCGCGAACGCGACGGCGCCGGCCACATCCTGTGATCCGGATCGCGCCCGCTGCTGCGTGCCTCCGTGTAACAGCGGGTCGGCCGCGGTGCGGCGCCCCAGCACGAGGGCGCCAACGCCCACCGGGCCCCCGATCTTGTGAGCCGAAACACTGAGCGCCGCCGCGCCCGTCTCAGCAAAGCCGATGCGTTCTTGCCCGAGGGCCGCGACAGCGTCAACGTGCACCGGCACGCTGTAGCGCGCGGCCACCCGGCACAGCTCAGCTACCGGCTGCACCGTGCCCACCTCGTTATTGACCCACATGAGGGTGGCGAGCGCGATCTGGTCTGGCCCGACGCGTTCAATCACGGACGCGAGAGTTTCGGGCGTTATACGCCCGGCCCCATCGATCGGCACTTCCACCAGACTCGCGCCCTGAGTCGCTTCGAGCCACTGGGCTGCTTCGAACGTCGCATGGTGCTCGCCCGCGGCGACGAGCACCGCAGGGCCTGATCCGGATCGACGACGCGCCCAGTACATGCCTTTGATCGCGAGGTTAATGGCCTCGGTGCCGCCGCCAGTGAGGATGGTCTCGGCGCGGTCGCAGCCCAGTGCCGCCGCGATACGATCGCGCGCGGTCTCGAGCATTTCGCTCGCGTGCTGGCCGTGCTGGTGCGTGGAGGCGGGGTTACCCACCACGGTGAGTGCGTCGAGATACGCTTCACGCACCTCGGCCGGCATGGGCGAGGTGGCAGCGTGATCGAGATAGGCGCGCGCGTTCATCTAGTAGAGCAGGTTTGCGAGCTGCCCGCGCGCCGCAATGACGCGCTGGTCTGCGACTCCAACCACTTCAAAGAGTTCGAGGAGACGCTCACGAATCTGAGCCTGGCCGTCTGCATCTTGACCGGCAAACATGTCTAGTAGCCGCAGAAAGCCATCCTCGATGTGCCCGCCCGACACGTCGAGATCTGCGACGCGCAGCTGCGCTTCGACGTCGTTCGGGTGCTGACCCGCCGCCGTGCGAATCTCGTCAATGGTGTACCCCTGGAGCCGATGCAGAAGCTTCACTTGCACGAGTGCGGCGCGTGCTTCGGCGTCTGCGGGCGCCTTCTTCAGCACGGTCTCCCACTCGGCGATAGCCGTCGCGAAGTCACCGTTCTCGCCCGCTTCGACCGCAGCACGGTGCGCCTCAGGAATCTGCGGTTCTGCGGGCGGCGCCGGTTCTGCTCCCGGCACCGACTGCTGTGTGTCGGGCGCGCTCACGCGACCGGTAACGCCCTGCTGCGCCGATAGCTGCAGCAGCTGCCCAAACACCTCGCGCACCTGTGCCTCGGGCATAGCCCCCTGGAACAGCGGCACGGGGCGCCCGCCCACGAGAGCCACGACGGTAGGAATGCTCTGGGCTTGAAACGCCTGCGCGATGCCGGGGTTGGCGTCTACGTCGACCTTGGCGAGCAGCAACTGCCCACCAAATTCGAGTGCCAGCTTCTCGAGAATGGGTCCCAGCGTCTTGCACGGCTGGCACCACTCGGCCCACAGATCGATCACCACGGGCACGACGGCAGAGAGCTGCGCCACCTGCTCAAACGTGGCATCGGTGACATCGAGCACCAGTGACGGCACATCGACCGTCTGGCCCTGCGATGAGGCCCCGCCCTGCTGAGGCGCAGACCCGTCACCGTTCGCCGCCGCCTGAGACTGGGCCTGCGCCTGGGCCTGGGCCTGGGCTTGGTGCCGTGCTGCGAGATGGCTGAGGTCGACGCCACCGCCGGGAATGCGCTCGGGCATCGGGTTACTCATCGTGTGATCCTCCAGTTTGTGTAGTTAGTTCGTGGCGCCGACGAGTTCACTCGTCACGCCCAGCAGCTGAATCTTGGTGTTCGACGTGTCGGTTTTACTCGGCACAAAGAAGAGCAGCTGGTGCGCCACCTGCTGCACCAGTCGGTCTTGTTCACCTGAGAGGCCCGACAGCGCGGTCACTGCGTCCTTCGCCTGCGGCTTGTAGCGACCGCCGGCAGAATCAACGATCTGCTGCTCAAGCACCGTAGTGGCGACGAGCGCCCCGCCTGCTCCGGTCGACAGTGCGGTGATGCGCTCGTCGCCCTGCGATGCGGTCGCGCTGAACTGCATCGTCTGTCCCTTTGCGTCTGACTCGGCCTGCGCTTTCGCGGCGCGTGTCTTGCCGTAGTTCTCGAGCAGGGTGTCATTGGTGAGGTCGAACAGCTCTGCCTCGCTCGTCTCGGTGCCGTCTTGCAGCATCGCGGCGTAGGCGTCACCGACCTTGCCCGGCGCGAGCACGAGCGTTTCAATGTCATCAGCGAGCACGGCAGTGCCGTCCTCAGCCGGTGCCGCCTGCGGCATCGAGATGCCACCGCGCAGGGCAATGTCGCGTGACACCAAGAAATTGCTGTGCGGGCTCTCCTGGCGCAAAATCAACGCGAGCGAGGGCGAAGCATCTTCGGAACCATCGCCCGCCTTAGATTCAACCGTCACAAACACTGTGCGCGGCCACCCCTCAGTGCTCTGCACGAGACGGTACTCGAGCTCCTGGTCAGTGATGATCGGGGGAATCACTTCGTACCCCGGCATGGCCGCCCGAATCGTGTAGTTTGCCGCGCGCTGCGCGAGAGCATCACCGGTAAATCGGCTTTCGAGAAGCTCAGCGTCAAGCGCTTCATCTGCCGCCGTCGCATCGGCCGACACACTCTTCACGATCCGCTGCATCTGAGCATCAGTCACGGGCACGGGCGCAACCCCCGAGTCTGGCTGCTCGGCTGGCTGCTCGGCCACAGGCTGCTCATCAAACTGGGGCCAGTAACTCGCTGAACACCCCGATAGGCCGAGCGCCAGTGTGACACCCACCGCGGGCAGCAGAGCACTTCGCCGCGCAATGGCGGTGCGCGCGCTCGTGCCGGATCCGGCGCTCCGCTCTGTTTGCTCGCCCGCAGGCGGAGCGACCGCTTGCACGTCGGGCGTGGCGTCCTTGCCCCGGCGGGTGAATGAGTTGCGCAGGCCCTGCAGCGGGCCCCTGCGGCCGCGGCGCGGCCCGAGCCCGCGGCGATCGTGATCGATCGCGAGCAAATACAGTACGCCGCCCACGAGCGCGAAGAGCGCACCCGCCGCAAGCAGCGGGCCTGCCCACGGCGTATTGCGGTCTTGTGCCCACACGAGCGCAACATCTGCGGGCACCGGATCGACGCCGTTGGACGCGATGATGACCGACTCGTCTGCGTCTAGAGCGACCGGAACCCGTAGTACGTCCGTCTCGTTCGACGCGCCAGCCGCTTCGAGCGAACGCTCCTCAAGCCACAGGTCAGAGCCGTGCGGGTCGAGCGCTTCGACAGCCTCTTCGCCCGCCGCTTCGTCAACGATTGCCGGGGCCATGAGCGCAGTCTGAAGAGTCTTCGAGGCTTCTGCGACGGTGAGTTCAGCGTGAGAGAAGGGCTCCACCCATCCCTGCACGTCACGCGTCGCGCCGGTGGCCACAAACGCCGTCTCGCCACTCACCACCACGTTCGCTTGACCGGGCACCTTTGCAAGCTCGGCGCCGTCAATCACGGCGTATCCCGTGTCTGACTGCGTGTCGATCGGAAAACGGATTTCGGCGGGGCCCGCCAAGAAAGTGCGCTGGCCGATTCCGAGCAGCAGCAGCAGCCCAGAGGCCACCAGGGCCACAATTGCAAGCACGTGTCGCACGAGATGCTCCTCGCCTCAGAAAATTCGGTACCGTCCAACGCTACCCGAGCTTTCCGAGATTCCCATGCGGCGCGGCCGGATTAGCGCAGACCGGGCACAATCCCGCCGCGACGCACAGCGTCTCATTCTCGGACATTGGGAGTGTCATTCCAGTATCATGATGCGGGTACATGCCCGCTCGACGGCCACCCACACGGGGTGCAACCGTTTTTAGGTATTCGGAGGCCCCGTGTCCGACTCTTCCCAACAGTTCACTCCTGCGTTTCGCGGTTACAATCGCGACGAGGTCGATGAGCGGATCGGGTCGCTAACTGGCCACATCTCTACCCTGCAGTCACACCTTGACTCACTGCAGCACGCGCACCAGCAGGCGGCCGCTGTAGGGCAAGAGCAGCGCGAGCTTATCGCCGACCTGCAAGATCAGGTGGCCGAGCTGGGTGCCACCGGATACTCAGGGTTGGGCCTGCGCGTCGAGAAGAGCCTGCAGGTTGCAGAGGATCACGCGCAGCGACTCATGGCGCAGGCTGATCTCGACGCGGAGAAGTTGCGCCGCTCTTCGGAGGACGAAGCTTCTCGCGTACTCGCATCGGCGCAGGAGCGCGCAGACGAACTCTTGCTCGCAGCCGCAGAACAGGCGGAGACCCTGCTTGCGGGCGCGCGCACTGACCTGGCCGAGCAGACCGCACACGCCAACTCAGAGCGCGAGCAGCTTCGCGTAGAAGCGGACCGCCACGCTGAACTTACCCGGAGCTCTGCCACCCGAGAGGCTACCGCCGAGCGCGAAACAGCGCACCGTGAGGCGGAAGCAGAACTTGCGGCCGCTCGCGCAGCGGCCGCCGAGCTGCTCGGCACCGCACAGTCGGCAGCCAATGAGTTGCGTGAAGAAACTGAACGCCGTGCCGACTCGTTTACGCGTGAACGCGCCGAGAGCGAGCGCGAGGCTGAGCTTGAGCGCGCGCGTCTCACACAGGAGGCGGAGCGTGCCCGCGCCGAGTTTGCGGCGAAGCGTCAGCGGGAAGAGGCCGAGCTCGAGGAGCGTTACACCGAGCGCTCGCGCGAGCTTGAGGCGCGCGCAGACAGCGAACGTCGCGAGCTCACCAGCGAAATGGAAGCGCTGCGCGCGCTCATTGCGCAGGAGCGCACCGATCACGAAGCAGAGATCGCACTTGAGCGGTCGGCGCAGCGCGACCGCCTTAAGACCGAGCTCGCAGCGCACGATGCCCGGATCGCGCAGGAGCTCACTGCACAGTCGGCAGCCCTGATCCGGGAGGCAGACGCGGCGCACGCCGAGGCTGCGACACTTGCACAGCAGGCCGAACGCGAGCGTGAGCGCGCGAATGCACATGCCGCCGAAGAAATTGAACGCCTCGCGTCCGAGCACAGCGCGCGCCTCACGGCCGAGCGTGACCGCCAGCACACCGAGCTCACGGCCGAGCGTAAAACACACGATGAGACCCTGAGCCTCGAGCGCGAAGAGCACGAAGCTACCATCGTGGCTGAACGTACGGCACACGAAGCGGCGATCACCCGCGAGCGCGAGGCACACGAGACTGCTATCGATGCAGAGCTTACGACCCACCGCAATACGGTGCAGCGCGAGCGTTCTGACCACGATGCACAGCTCGCGACCGAGCTTGCGCAGCACGTCGAGACCATTGCGTCCGAACGCGAAGCACACGATACGCTCATGGCGGCCGAGCGCGACGCGCACGAGGCGTCGATCGCGCAGGAGCGCACCGATCACGAGGATCGGATTCGCAGCCAGATCGTCGCGCACGAGGCGCGCCTCGGCAATGAGCTCGAAGCTCACCATGCCAAGATCGCTTCGGAGCGCGGTGCACACGACGCGCGCATCAGCGCTGAGCGTGAGGCGCACGACTCGACGCTTTCTGCAGAGCGCGAGGCGCACGACTCGACCCTTGTCTCTGAGCGCGAGGCGCACGACAAGATTTTGAGCGCCGAGCGCGCCGAGCAAGAGGCCACCCTCGAGGCGACGGCGAAAGACCAGCAGGCGAAGCTCGCCACCGAGCTCGCTGACCACGTCGCGCAGCTGCTGCGGGAACGCACCGAACACGACTCAGCGATCTCGACTGAGGCTGCAGAGCACACGGCTCGCCTTGAAAGCGAGCGCGAGACACAGCAGGTCGAGCTGACGGTGGCGCGCGAAGCTCACGACGCGGCAATCGCGTCAGAGTCAGCGCAGCTTCGTACGACACTCGCCGACGAGCGTTCAACCCATGATGCTCAGCTCGCGCAGGAGCGAGACGCCCAACGTGAGCTGCTGGGCACCGAGCGGGAGACGCACGACTCGAAGCTTGGCGAAGAACTCGCCGCGCACCAGGATCGCCTGATTCGCGAGTCTGAGGCGTTGCGCTCGAACCTCGCCGCAGAAAAGACAGCACAAGAGGACGAACTTGCGGCACTGCGCGCCCAGCAGGAGCGCGCCCTCGCTACCGAACTTGCGGCGCACACAGCTCGCATTGATGACGAGACTGTCGTGCACGACGAGCGAATCGCCGCACAACTCGACGCGCACACTCGTCGCATTGATGATGAGCGTGAGGCTGCTGCCGCGCATAACCTGGCCGAGCGAGAGGCCGCTGCGGCATCCATCGCCGTAGAGCAAGAATCATCGCAGCTGCAGCTTGACCTCGAACGCACTAAGCTGGCCGCCGATCTGGCTCGGGAGCGCGAGGATCACGAGCGCGAAATCGCCACGTCGCGCGCGCAGCACGACGAGACGCTGCGCATCGAGCGTGAGCAGCAGTCAGACGCACTTGCACGCGAGGTGGCGGCGAAGCGCGCGGCCGTGACAGAAGAGACCGACCTGTTGCGTACCGATACGGTGGCTGAACTCGCGGCGTACCGCGAGGGCGAAGAGCGTGACCTGGCTACACTGCGTGCGAGCGCAGAGGACGATTCGCGTGCGTTGCGCGAGCAGATTGACGCCGATACCCTCGCATTCTCGACCTCGTCTGCGCAGCAGCGCGATGAGCTCGAGCAAGACCTCGCTGCAAGGCAGCGTGCGGCCCAGGAGGCGTCGAGCCGCGAGATCGCGGCCGCAACCGCTGAGCTGGCTGAGCTGCAAGACCAGCTTGACACCGCTCGCGCTGAGTACGATCGCGTCACCACCGAAGCAGCGCATGACGCTCGCGCTACACGCGCTCAGGCCGAGACTGATGCTGCGGCCATCGTGCTCGAGGCCGAGCGCCGTGCTCAGGTCACGTTCCACGCAGCCGAGGAGCGCGCCACCAAGGTGCTCGCGGCAGCCGAGGATCGCATGACGCAGCTGAAGGTGGAGCGTGGTGCTGTCGCACGATACTTCGAGAGCCTGGGCGAGGTCATCACTAACGCGCAGAAGATGAGCACGGTTGCGGGCCGTCTGGTTGAGGCGCCCGTCGCTGAATCTATCGAAGATCAGGAGTCTTAATCCATGAGCATTATTGCTGCAGCCGACGGCTCGGCGCTCGGTAACCCCGGCCCCGCGGGCTGGGCCTGGGTGATCGACGCGAATCAGTGGCGCGCGGGCGGCTGGCCCCGCGCCACCAACAACCAGGGCGAGCTCATGGCGGTGCTAGACCTTCTGCATGCTACGGCTAGTCGAGCGAGCGAGCCTCTCATCGTGCTCTGTGACAGTCAGTACGTGATCAACTCGGTGACCCAGTGGATGCCTGGGTGGAAGCGTCGCGGCTGGCGCAAGGCCGACGGTAAGCCCGTGCTCAACCGTGAGCTGCTCGAGCAGATCGATGCCGCCATGGTGGGCCGCTCGGTGCTGTTTCAATGGGTCAAGGGGCACGCTGGTCACCCCCTGAATGAGGCCGCCGACGATCGCGCGCGGGCCGCGGCGACAGCGTTTCAGGCCGGTCTCGCTCCGGATCACGGGCCGGGTCTTGCTGGCGCGGCTCCTTCGCTTACGGTGAGCGTTGATGCAGCGGAGGCCCCGCCTACGCTGTTCTAACGGCAGTTCTCTCGACTGTACTAGCGCTTATGCTGCCGACTTCGCGTCTGGGGCGGAGCTCTGAATCCTTCTGAGTTGACCGGCTGAAGCGAATTTCACGGCATACGGTATCAAAAGTGTTGAATTCATACGGTCTTTAGCTGCAAACGTGGTCACTAACGCACAGCGTTCTGCACCCACGTGGCCTTGTCGACTGACGTGTATGAGATCGAGTGAGATGTATGCTTTCGTGGCCGTGAGTCGCCACGATGATATACATCTCACTCGATCTCATACATTGGAGTCGCTCTGGTGTCTGGAATGCCGCCCGCCGGCGCTGCAGGGCGAAATCATGGGGGCGAGCGGGCAGCGATGACTTGGCATACAGCTGCACAGGCTCAGGCGCAGATGCCGAGCTCAGTGGCTTCGTGTGACCGCGCGCATAGTCATACCGAGTGGGTCTAGGTCTGCGCGCTAATGATTGGCCGAGGACGATTGGCCGAGGTGACAACATTTAGGTGGTCACTAATTCGGTCAACTCAGGTACTAGCGCTTGTGCTGCCGACTTCGTGTCTGGGGCGGAGCTCTGAATCCTCCTGTGGACACACTCGTCCCAGGAGGATTCTTTTACCCCGTTCGCGGCCTGCGCTGCTGCCCCGGCACCGCCCGCCCCGCCACATGCTCCATCGCCACCGCCCACACCGACCTGGCCGGCCGCCACACCATACCGGGATCCCACCACCTCGGCCCCCGCACCTCGGGCAGCCCCGCCACCATACGCACATGCCAGCCACCCGCCTCCACACTGCGGTGATGCCACCAACACAACAGCACGCCATTCTCCGTCGTCGTCTTACCACCTGCCGCCCACCCCGTCACATGATGCACCTCACACCACGCCCCCGGCACCGTGCACCCGGGAATCACACAACCCCCATCACGCGCCGTGATCGCCCGCCGCTGCACCGCCGTAAACAAGCGGGCCGGGCTCTCCAACCCCACAATCCGCCCCGTCTCACCCACCAGCACCCGCTGCGTCGCGCCCGCACACATGCTGTGCCGCACCGCCGCAAACCCCACCGGCACCGGCACCCCGTCAGCACCGTGTAGCCACGCCGCCCCCACCCGCTCGGGCCGGCCCTGCACACCCGTGCTGGTACAGCCACCACCAGCATGCGTGCCGCCGCGGCCCGCCGACTGCTGCGCTTCAGCCTGATCGGCGCGCGCGATATCGCGGGCCAGGCTCGCCGCCAGCTCGGCCTGGGTCGTCTGAATGAGTACCGTCACCGGCGCCCCACCCTGAGTAGGCATCTCGGCGGCCTGACCCGCCATCTGAGCGATCAACATGAGCGAGTCATGCATCTTCTGCCCCTGTGACCGGGCATCCTCTGGCCGGGGCGTCAAGTCGGGCTCAAGATCTTCGGAGCCTGGTTCATCAGCGGCACGAAACCGCACCCGCGACGCCTCGGAAAGATCACCCGTCGGGTTGTCGGTTGACACGGCTGACTCGGTTGAGTCGGTCATGTTGCCCGGGTCGGCCGCACTCGCCGGGTCCGCCGCGCTCGCCGGGTCGGCCGCGCTCGCCGGGTCGGTCGTGTTGGTTGCCGTCCTTGGGGAGTCGAGCGCCGTGATCAAGTTGCCCAGCAGCGCCGCCACCTCGGGCGTGAGCGCCCCACGCACGGGCACCAGGCCCCGCCACATACGCCCCAACCGAAACGAACGACGAGCAAGCACCGACTCCTCGTCAGGCTCAGGCCCGTCTTGATCAAGCGCCGTCACCCAATACGCACAAATCTCGCGCACCGTGTCATGCCCCACCGGCAACCGCTCCGCCACCCCACCCGCATCAACATCGCCGGCCGCGTCAACATCAGCATCAGCATCAGCATCAGCATCAGCATCAGCATCAGCATCAGCATCAGCGCCAGCATCAGCGCCAGCATCAAGGTCAGCATCACCCGCAGCACCTGCAAAGCCGTGGTCTTCGGGATACCCCGCCGCTTGATTCACAATGCACCGCTCAGCCTCTGCCACCTCCGCCGGGCCAACATGGCCAGGCACCTTGCGCAGCGCGTCAGCAATCATCTGCGCTGTCTCAAACGACACATCGCCCGCATAAAACGCGGCCGCGATCGCCGGAAACACGGGCCCAATCACACCACCCGAATACCCTTGATCAGGGCGTAGGTCACTCGCCAACAGGGCACGCTGCCGCAGTAGCCGATGAGACCTACGCGTAATGCGCTGCAGCACATCAAGCCCGTCGCGACACCCCAACCGGCCCGCGAGCGTCTCACGCGTATCACCCACGCAACGCTCCACCACTGTGCCCTCGGCCCGCACAATCAACGCTTCGAGCTGCCGGGACGCCTGCTCAAGCCCGGTTACGAGGGCGAGCAGGGAGTCATCTGCGATGAGTGCGAACTCGCGGTCACCCATACGCTCAGAAAGGTCAGCCAGACCTGACACAAGCTGCTCCGCTTCAGCTTCAACGGTCAAATCCTCTGTCCCAGCTACATTGCTGGACATAATCTAAGTATAACACAAATATGGAAGATGTGTTCGAATAATGCTCAAGTATTCGAAATCAAGACCCGATGCGCCAGCAGTGCGTATGAAAATGCCGCCGGTCGCGCACCGCTGCACCATCACCCATCACGTGATCAGCGCGCCAAGCCACTATGTGTGCCTGGCCAGCAGGAACCGTCACCCCGCACGCGGGGCACAGATAAGGCTTCTCTGCCCGGTGAGCCGGGATATCGCGCACAAACCATTCGTCGCCGCGATAGCTCTCTTTACGCGCCCCACCGTAAGACAGTCGAGTCACATCGGCGGGAGGGTTTCGCGCGGCCCGCTCATACTTGTTGACCCGGCGATTGCGCGCCATAAGTCAGATCACCACCAGTGGTTAGCGGTCCAGAAATCGTAGGCCTGCGCCCACCCACCATAACGGCCAGAGGCGTAACCGCTCGCCCAGCGTAGATTATCGATCGGATCGTAACCATTGCCTGGAACCTTGCTGCAGGGATACGCCTGAATCAATCCGCAGGCGCCTGTGCTGGCGTTTGTGGCGTTCGGGTTCAGGCTGCTTTCTCTCTCAGCAATGTAGTAGACGTAGCTCCAGTCAGATTCGGCGATGCCCGCTGCAGCCATCCATTCAGCCATGGACCCGCCACCCGTGTATTTGGGAGGGCCAGCGGCACGCGCAGCCTCAGCGGCTTCAGCAGCTTCAGCAGCTTCCTTCGCCGCAGCTTCGGCCGCCTTGGCTGCCTCGTCACGGGCGCGCTCAGCAGCAGACAAGTCAACCGGAACATCAGTGAAGACCAGGTCGAGCTCGGCGCTCGTATTGGGGGTGAACTGCTGATGGATGCGCGCTTGGAAGGCCAGTTCATCAGCCGAGGCCTGCTCGGTAGGCATCGTGAGAGGCGCCACGACGGCGGTTCCCAAGAAGCCCGCAGCTACAACCGCGGCGACAGGGGCGCGAAGGCGCGACCAGCGGGATACAGGTTTCAAATTCGGCACAATATAACGATTCTATCTCAGCGTGACCGTGTGATCAATAAATCGACCGGTAAAAGCCGAAGCGCACGAGTGCGACGAAGTTACTATCGCGTCGCGAGCATCAGATCGACAACGGCGTCGAGCAGCGCGTCGACCTGATCCTCGTCGTATCCGCTACGTTCAGAGTGAAACACCACGTCACGCACGTCGGCAGGCTTCAAGTCAAACTCGCGGCGCTCAAACATCTCGCCCACGCGCTCAAGAAAAGCATCAACCTGCGAGCGACGATAGCCCGTCGCGAGAATGCTGCGGCGTTTAAACTTGCGGCCGCGGGGCCGACCGATCCTGCCACGCACTTCAGAAAGAAGTGCGCGCGTCTCGTCCCACCAGGCGTTCTCGTCACCGCCGCGCACGGCGGCGCGACGCTCGCGTTCGAAGAACACCTCCTCGAGCCGATCGAGGGCCGCGTCGACGTAGCGGGCGGCGTATCCGCCGCGTTTCACGGCGAAAGAGGCGCCCCGAACATCACGCGAAGTGAGGGCTGCCGCCTGATCCGGAGCGCCCTCATAGGCGCCGCGAGCCAGCGACAGGAACGCATCGACCTGATCGGGGCGGTAGGCCAGTTCTGACCCTGTAGCGAGGGGAAACGCGGTGTGCATCTTGCCTTTGTCGTGCACGGGCTCTGCCGGCTTCTGAGAACTAGGCATTAGAGCGCCCCTAGCGCGAGCGCGATACCGTACACGCCAACCGCAGACGGCAGCAGCGAATCGAGCCGATCAAGAAATCCACCGTGGCCCGGAATCCAGGTACTCATGTCTTTCACTCCGAGGTTTCGTTTAATGAGGGACTCAGTCAGGTCGCCTCCGGTCGCAGTGAACAACACCACGATTCCGAGGAGAACACCAACCCACCAGGGCTGTTCGAGCGCAGTAAGTGAGACAATCACCCCTGCAGTCATGGCGACCACCGCCGCCCCGGCAAAGCCTTCCCAGGTCTTATTGGGGCTAATGCGGGGAGTCATCTTGTGTTTGCCAAGCGTGACGCCGGCCGCGTAAGCGCCAACGTCAACCGAAACAACCACGAGCACGAGGGCGAATACCCACCACTCACCCCGGTCTGCCTCCACGAGTAGCACGGTAAATGACGCGAGAAACGCCACGTACACGAGCGTGAAAAGGCCCGAGAACACGTCTCGCACGAGAGTGCGAGGTGGCGTCTCGTACCGGGGCATTAGGCCCTCGATGAGACGCCAGAGCGTGAGCAGCAGGGATCCGGCAAAAAGCCCGAAGAGCATGCCGCTCGCGCCCCAAAAATACGCGCCCGCAACGATCGTCAGCCCGCCGAGTACGACGCCAATGCGCGGTACTCGGCGGCCAGCGACACGAAATGCACTCGCGAGCTCAACGAGCGCGATTGACACAAGCGCGGCCACCAGCGCCACAAACAGCTGCTTTACGAGCAGCAGGCTGACCAGAAAAACCGCGCCAAACAGCAGCCCCGACCCAATCGCGAAGAACAGGTTACGACCGGCGCGGGCCTCGATCTTCGCGTTCGTCGCTTCGAGCTGCGCGCGCCTCGTTTCGAGATGCGCACGCAGATCTTCGCGCTTGTCGGGCTGTGTCATGGGTACTAGACCTCCAGCAGCTCTGCTTCTTTGCGCTTGAGCGTCTCATCGATCTGCTCAATGAACTGCTTCGTGAGAGCGTCGAGCTCCTTCTCAGCACGCACAATGTCGTCCTCGCCTACCTCTGACTTGAGGGCGTCAAGGTCGTCCTTGCCCGCGCGACGCACGTTGCGGATCGCGACGCGAGCGTCCTCTGCGCGGCCCTTCACAAGCTTGACGAACTCCTTGCGGCGCTCCTCGGTGAGGTCGGGTAGCGTCACGCGAATCACGGTGCCGTCGTTCGACGGGTTAGCGCCGAGGTTCGGCATGTCGCGAATCGCGATCTCGATGTCCTTCATGGCGCCCTTGTCGTACGGCGTCACGAGCAGGCTGCGGGCGTCCTGGTTCTGCACCGAGGCCAGCTGCGGCAGCGGCGTCGGCGTGCCATAGTAATCGACCATGAGGTTCTGCAGCAGGGCAGGGTTTGCGCGGCCGGTGCGCACAGTGGCGAAACCTTCCTTGGCAGACTCAACCGCGCGGTTCATGCGGTCCTTTACGTCGACGAAGACCTCTTCGATCACGGTGTTCTCCTTCTCGCAGGTACGAATGACTCAAGCTTACCGGTGCCCGCTTGGGGGCCCGGCGCAAAATTGGTTAGCGGTGTACGAGCGTGCCGAGCTTTTCGCCCCGGATCGCCGCTGTGACATTGCCCGCGGGCTCCATTCCGAAGACGCGCATCGGCATACCGTTGTCCATGCAGAGGCTGAATGAGGTTGAGTCGACAACCTTCAATCCGCGCACGAGCGCATCGTTGTAGCTGATCTCTTCAATCAGCGTCGCGTCTGGATCCTTGTTGGGATCTGCCGTGTACACGCCGTCGACGCCGTTCTTCGCAACGAGCACCTCTTCGGCATGAATTTCGAGCGCGCGCTGCGCCGCCACCGTGTCAGTGGAGAAATAGGGCAGACCGGCGCCGGCTCCGAAGATCACGACGCGGCCCTTCTCCATGTGGCGAATCGCGCGCAACGGAATGTAGGTCTCTGCGACCTGCGTCATCGTAATGGCCGACTGCACGCGGCTATCGACGCCCGCCTGCTCGAGGAAGTCCTGCAGGGCGAGTGCGTTCATGACGGTGCCAAGCATGCCCATGTAATCGGCACGGGCACGGTCCATACCGCGCTGCGAGAGCTCGGCGCCGCGGAAGAAGTTCCCTCCTCCCACCACAACCGCAACCTCAGCGTGCTCCATTGCAGCTGCGATCTCGCGGGCGATCTGACTGATCACGTCGGGGTTGACGCCGAGGGTGCCGCCTCCGAAGGCCTCCCCTGAGAGCTTCAGCAGTACGCGTCGTTTGCGGGTAGCGGTCTCGGTCATGTGGTTCCCCTTCGCGGATCTGGGAGATGGTGTGTTCGTTTCGGAGCCCGGGTGTGGGCAGTGCGCGCAGCCTGAGCCGCGCACGAGCCTCTGCTCGAGGCCATGCTATCGGTGCGGCGGGTAACCTGCCGATTGTCCTGCGTGGGGCGCATGTAAATAGCGCCCTGGCACAGCGAAGGACCCGGGCCACATGGGCCCGGGTCCTCGGGTGGTCAGCTTACGCGCCGACCTTACTGCGGGAGAAGCCCGTAACCTTGATGCCGGCTGCTTCAGCAACCTTGCCGACCTCGCGCTTGTCAGCGTCGAGCGAGTGCACCTGCTCGTTGAGCGCGACCTGCTTGAAGAAAGCGGTCAGGCGACCCTCGACGATCTTGGGCAGAGCCGCCTCGGGCTTGCCCTCGTTCTTCGAGATCTCGGTGACGATCTCGCGCTCCTTCTCTACGTCTGCTGCGGGGACATCCTCGCGGCTCACGTAGAGCGGGTCAGCGAACGAGATGTGGCGAGCGATCGACAGAGCAGCCTCTGCGTCGTCACCCTCGTAGCCAACGACCACGCCGATCTGCGGGGGCAGATCCTTCGAGGTCTTGTGCAGGTACACCGAGGTACCGGGAGCTTCGACGCGCGTTACCTTGCGCAGAACGATGCGCTCGCCAATGATGGCCGACTCGTCGGTGATGACCTCACCGACGGTCTTGCCTTCAGCGGGAGCTGCCAGGGCAGCCTCAGCGTCGGCAGCGCCTGCGGCGGCAATCGCCTCGAGCATACGGTCAGCAAGTGCGATGAACTTCTCGTTCTTAGCAACGAAGTCGGTCTCGCAAACGAGCTCGATCATCGTGGCAGCGCCCTCGGTCTGCTTGACGGCTACGAGGCCCTCGCTTGCTTCGCGATCGCCGCGCTTGGCAACACCCTTGAGGCCCTTGAGACGCAGGATCTCAATCGCCTTCTCGATGTCGCCGTCAGCCTCAACGAGTGCGTTCTTGCTGTCGAGCATGCCAGCGCCGAGACGCTCGCGAAGCTCCTTCACAGCGGCCATGCTTACTGCAGCCATGTGTGACTCCTTAAGTCTTATTAGTCGTTGGGTGAACCGAAATTACTCGGCTGCCGGTGCTTCTGCGGCGGGAGCCTGAGCAGCTTCGGTAGCCTCAGCGGCGGGAGCCTCGGTCTTGTCTGCACCGAGCAGCTCGACCTCCCACTCAGCGAGGGGCTCAGCAGCAGCTTCGCCAGCCTCGGGCTTCTGGTGGCGCTCCATGAGGCCCTCAGCAACCGCGTCAGCGATCACGCGGGTGAGCAGTGCCACCGAACGGATTGCGTCGTCGTTACCCGGAATCGGGTATGCAACCTCGTCGGGGTCACAGTTCGTGTCGAGGATACCGATGACGGGGATACCGAGCTTTGCAGCCTCGTCGATCGCGAGGTGCTCCTTCTTGGTGTCAACGACCCAGATCGCCGAGGGGGTCTTGCCCATGTTGCGGATGCCGCCGAGCGACTTCTGCAGCTTCTCGAGCTCGCGCTTCTTGAGCAGCAGCTCCTTCTTGGTGAAGCCGCTGGTGGTGCCCTCGTAATCGAGCTGCTCGAGCTCCTTCATGCGCTCCAGGCGGCCGGTGACCGTCTGGAAGTTGGTGAGGAGGCCGCCGAGCCAGCGCTGGTTCACGTAGGGCTGGTTGACGCGGGTCGCCTGCTCGGCGATCGCTTCCTGTGCCTGCTTCTTCGTGCCAACGAAAAGAATGTTGCCGCCGCGTGCGACGGTGTTCTTCACGAACTCGTAGGCTGCATCAATGTAACCGAGCGACTGCTGCAGGTCAATGATGTAGATACCCGAACGCTCGGTGAAGATGAAGCGCTTCATCTTCGGGTTCCAGCGACGCGTCTGGTGTCCGAAGTGAACGCCGCTGTCGAGCAGCTGGCGCATAGTTACAACGGCCATTGCCGTCTCCTTTTCTGCGCGCAAAAACGCGCATTGGTTAATATCGACCGCGGATGCGATCAGATCCTGGTGCCCGCGATCATCCCCGCTCTGCCAGGGCAGAGACCGTGGCGACGTTCGTTCGATCGGGCACGCGTAGTCACCTCGTTAAAGGTGCAGCGAAAAGTCTACCATCTACGTCGTCCACAACACGCACAGTTCGTGATTTTCGTGAAGTTATCCACCGATCCGGTTTCGCACGCCCACGCTCATCGCGGGCGTGCGACCCTCAGTGCATGCGATACCAGTTCTTCTCCCGGGTCATGCTGACGGCGCTGCTCGCCGCGAGCTTCTTGGCCGCGGGCTCCGGATCCGGGCCAGCAGTCGCCTCGCTGCCGGGGCCGTCACCGCGCTGGCTCCCACCCCTGGGCGCATCGCTCAGCATTGCTGCACCGTTTCGCGCACCGGCTCATCGGTACGCCGCGGGGCACCGCGGCTTCGACCTCGTGGCTGTGCCCGGGGCCTCAGTGGCGGCTCCAGCCTCGGGCACGGTCACCTTTGCCGGGCGGGTGGTGGACCGAGATGTCATCTCGGTCCAGGTAGACGCCGTCACCGTGGTGTCCCTTGAACCGATCACGAGCACGCTCACGCGGGGTGACACCGTTGCCGCTGGCGGTGCACTGGGCGAGGTATCGCGCGGCGGACACTGCGATGGCGCATGCGTACATCTGGGGGTGCGAGTGGATGACTGGTACGTGAACCCAATGCGATTCTTTCGCGACAAACCCATCCTTTTGCCCTGGAACGAGGCAGGGTAGGTTACGCGCGCGGGTGCGCCCGCCGATAGTTCGCCGCGAGTCGGTCTGTCGTCACGTGCGTGTACACCTGCGTGCTCGCAAGGCTTGCGTGACCGAGCATCTCTTGCACGACCCGCAGGTCTGCCCCACCGTTGAGCATGTGGGTGGCGGCCGTGTGTCGAAACGTGTGTGGCCCGCTCGGCCCGCTTCCCGGCGTGGCTTCAAGCTCCCGTGCGACGAGCTTGTAGACGGCGGCCGGGCCGATCGGGCCGCCACGGCTTCCGAGAAACAGCTCCCCGCGCGGCGGACCAGTGTAGGCCTGGGCGGCGCTGCCGCCCGCCTGGTGCGCTCGCATCGCGATGACCGGCCTGCCGAGCGCGAGGTACTGCTCGAGCGCCCGGGCCGCTGGCGCCCCCACCGGCACCACTCGCTCTTTGCCACCCTTGCCCAGCACACGCACGGTGCGCTCACGTTGGTCAAAACCGTGCTCGTTCAACCCGCACAGTTCAGACACTCGCAGCGCTGAGGCGTAGAGGAGCTCGAGGATCGCGTGATCGCGCAACGCCACGGGGTCTCCCCCTTCAGCGCGCCTGCGCGCGCGCTCTAACAATCGTGCAATGTGTTCCTCAGACAGCACCCGCGGCAGCGTCTGCGCTGGCTTCGGTGCCCGCAGTCGCGCGGCTGGGCTTGCGGGAACGTGCTCGCAGCGTTCGAGCCATGCACCAAAGGATTTGAGGGTAGCGACACCGCGCGCAAGCGTCGCTTTCGCGAGCCCCTGCTGCTGCCGCGCCCACATCCAGTCACGCATGAGCTCGATATCGCACGCCGCGACCGTCTTGCTGCCGCGCCCCTCGGCAAAGCGCGCGAAGTTCAACAGGTCGGTGCGATACGACTTGACCGTAAGCTCTGAGTATCCGTACTCCAGCTTCACCGCCGTGAGAAACTCGTCAATCGCGAAGCTCAGCAACATGGTTCCATTATCGCTTGAGGAGCCGCCACCCCGCTTCACCCTCAGCCGCTTCGTCAACTCGCACGATGTGCCCCAGCAGTTCGAGCTCTGCGAGCGCACCCCGCGCCTCCTCTCGGGTGACCCCGGCCTCTCGAGTCACCGCCGCAAGCCCCCTCGCACCCCTCAGTGGCAACGCGTCAAGCACACGCCTGTGTAGCGGCGGCGGCCGGTCAACGTCGGGCGCCAGGTCAAACAGTGCCACGTCGACACCGATGCCCAGTAACTCTTGCGCTTCAACCGCGCTCGTGACGAGCGTCGCGTTATAGTCACGAATAAGCCGGTGACACCCCGCAGATGCCGGGCTCGTCACCGGCCCCGGCACCGCCCCCAACGGCCGCGCCAACTCTGCCGCGTGCCCCGCAGTATTCAGCGAGCCCGAGCGCATGCCCGCCTCGGTCACGAGCGTCGCACGCGCGAGTGCCGCGATCACACGATTGCGCTGCAAGAACCGCCACCGGGTCGGAGCAGAGCCCGGCACCATCTCTGAGCAGATCAGACCGTGCCTCGCGACACTCGCGAGCAACTCAGCGTGACCTTGGGGGTATGGCCGTTCTACGCCGCCCGCAAGCACCGCAACCGTCTGGCCGCCGGCGGCGAGCGCCGTGCGGTGTGCAACCGCATCGATACCGTAGGCCGCCCCCGAGACAATGGCCACGCCCGCAGCGCAGATGCCGTCGGTGATCTCAGCGGTGACGTGGGCCCCGTACCCCGTGCAGGCGCGCGCCCCCACGACCGCGAGCGATGTCGCATGCAGCAGTGTCGGGTCACCCCGCAGCCACAGCATCAGCGGTGCATGCCGCCCCAGGTCTTTGAGGCCGTCGGGCCACAGGCTATCGCTCGGCACGAGCACGCGCGTGCCGGTCTCCTGCGCTCGCCTCAGGTCAAACAACGTGGCGCGCTGATCGAGCCTGGGCTGCCAGCGCGCGAGTCCCTTCGCAAATGTGGCCGGGTCGCATGCGTCTGCCTCGACGAAAGCCGCTGGCTCGGCCCGCGCGGCCCCGCCCACGATCCCATATTCACCTCGAATGACCGCGTCGAGCGCGGGCGCCGCGCCCACGGCCGCGATGAGCGCGCCGGCGGCTGCGTCCCCCGGTTCCGCGAGCCTCGCCCACGCTGCTCGCGCGAACACTTCGAGCGCGCCCGCTGCATCGCTTTCTGGCTCATCTGCGGGCTCCGGCCCGCTGGCACGCAGCGCGCGAGCAAGCTGCAGTGCCTCAGCGTCCATGGTGATGGTCATGGTGTCTCCCCTCCCCTGAGTGTGAGCGCCTGCGCCAGTTCGGCGCGGCCCGGCTTCGCCTTACCCGCAAGGTCGGCGACGCTCCAGGCGATGCGCAACGATCTGTCATAGCCACGCATGGTGATCGCACCGCGCGCGTATGCCTGGTCGAGCACTGCTGTGTCTGCCCGGTCGAGTCGCAGCGCGCCGCGCAGCATGGGCCCCGGCACCTCGGCGTTTACCCGCCACGGGGTGCCACTCAACCGATGTGCCGCCCGTTCGCGCGCGGCAAGAACGCGAGCGCGAAGCTCACTGCTTGTCGGCCGCTTGCCCACATCGGCGTTCACGAGTGCCCGCGATACCCTGTGCAGCGTGAGCCGCACGTCGATACGGTCGGCGAGCGGGCCCGAAATGCGCTGCTGATAGCGCACACGCGTCACCGGTGTGCACGTACACTGAATCGCCGTTTCCACCGACCCCGCATTACCGCACGGGCACGGGTTCGACGCGAGCACAAGCTGCAACTGGGCTGGTAGCACCGCCCGAACACGGGAACGGTGAATCTCAACCGTGCCCGACTCGAGCGGCTGCCGCAGCGCCTCAAGCACGTCACGCGCAAACTCGGGCGCCTCATCCATAAACAGCACGCCGTGGCAGGCCCGGGTGATCGCGCCCGGTCGCACCTCACTCCCGTGGCCGCCCCCGATAATCGCGACCGTCGAAGCCGTGTGGTGCGGGCTTTCAAACGGCGGGGTGCGCACGAGTGCGCCCAGAGCCGTGCCTCCCAGCGATGCGATACAGCTGGCCCGCAGCGCCTCATCGTCGTTTAACGGTGGCAAGATACTGGCAAGCCTCGTCGCGAGCAGGGTCTTACCCGCGCCCGGCGGGCCCAAGAGCGATATGTGGTGTCGCCCCGCCGCAGCCACCACAAACGCTTCTACTGCTTCTGGTTGCCCGATCACATCAGACATGTCGCCCGCATACGGTGTACCGACCGGCACCTGCTGCTCGTGTGCGGAGCCCCGTACGCTCGGCGAGTCTGCGGCGCTCGCCGCCGCCTGAGCTGCGGCGAGCGCCGCGGGCTTGCCGCTGTACCAGTCGACCGCCGCCGCGAGGTCTGCCACGGGCACCACGTCAATGCCGGGCACCAGGCGTGCTTCGACGGCGCAGTCGGCGGGCACCATGACCCGGGTGAACCCGTGGGCGCGCGCAGCGACCACAGCGGAGAGCAGTCCCGCTGGTCTGCGCAGTTCACCGCTGAGCCCCAGCTCGCCCAGGTGCACCGTCTCGTGCATGTTGCCCTCGGGGACTTTGCGCGACGCGGCGAGGGCCGCGAGGGCGATGGCGAGGTCGAAGCCCGAGCCGTGTTTGGGGAGGGCTGCCGGGGAGAGATTTACTGTCACGAAACGTTCAGCGACTGACAGCCCGATCTGGCTGGTGGCGGTGCGCACCCGCAGTTTTGCCTCTGCGAGCGCCGCGTCGGGGAGCCCAATGATGGCCATGCCCGGAAGCTGTTGTGAGACGGCAGCCTCGACGAATACGACGGTCCCGTCGAGGCCCGTGAGCGAGACTGCCGCCGCGCGGCACACCCTGGCGCTCACGAGATGCCCCGCAGGTGTTCGATGTTGGGCGAGAGTCGCTGGCGCAGCACGATGCCAATGGCATCTATGCGCAGGTTGGCCCACCACGGGCGATCGGGTCGCCCGGCCGCATCGGTAAACCCCGTCGCGTTGGCGTCGCTCGTGCGGCACCAGTCGAGCAACAGCCTGCGCAGCCTGTCGGCTTTACGCTGCGTGATGGCTTGGAGCGGGTGCCCGTAGCCGAGGCCCGTGCGCGTCTTCACCTCGACCGCCACGAGCGTGTCGCCCTCTGCTGCGACCAGGTCGAGCTCGCCGTACCGGCTATACCAGTTGCGGTCGAGAATGCGGTACCCCAGGCCTTCAAGGTAGGCCGCCGCAATCGTCTCACCCCTGGCTCCCACCGCCTTGTTGTGGCTGACCGCGGGCGTGGCCGTGGTCCTTGAACCCGCCACGTTTTTTTGATTCATGGTGCACCTCCTGGTGCACCATCATTGGCCCCGATGCCCCCTCTCCAACAGTGGGTAAACGAGATTGTGGATATCTTGCCCGCTTGTATGCAAATCACTGGGCTGTGGACGACGTGTTGCGATCCGGAGCAGCCTCGCGAGCAGCGTCGCGAGCGAGCAAACTACGCCCGGTAGTACACCGCGACCCGCTTGCCCGCGTGCTCGAGTACTTCGACGGGCGTCTCAAACACGCGCTCGAGCACCTCGGGGGTAATGATTTCGTCGGGGGTGCCAGAGGCGACCACGCGACCGTCGGCGAGCGCGACGATGCGGTCGGCATAGGCAGCCGCAAAGTTCACGTCGTGGATCACCAGCACCACGGTTTTTCCGAGCGCATCGGCGGCGGCACGCACCTGCCCCATCATGGCGACCGCGTGGCGCATATCGAGCCCCGTGAGCGGCTCGTCGAGCAGCACGTAGTCGGTATCTTGCGCGAGTACCATCGCCACGAAGGCGCGCTGCCGCTGCCCGCCCGAGAGCTCGTCGATGAATCGTTCCTCCATGCCTGCAAGGTTGAGAAACGCGATTGCGGCGTGAATCGCACGCTCGTCTACGGGCGTGATGCGGCCCGCAGAATGTGGAAATCGGCCGAACGTGACGAGCTGGCGCACCGTGAGCCGCGCCATGAAGTGGTTCTCTTGCCGCAGAATCGAGACCGCTTTCGCGAGGTCTTTGGGGTGTGCCGTGCGCACGTTAAGCCCGCCCACTTCTACCCGGCCACCGTCGGCCTGCAACAGCCGGCCGATGATCGTGAGCATCGTGGATTTGCCCGCCCCGTTGGGCCCGATCAGCGCGGTCACCCCGCCGCGTTCGATCGTAATATTGATCGGCCCGAGCACCTGGCGCCCCCGATAGCTCTTGATTATTTCTTCGAGGCGTATCAACGCAGTCCCTTTCGCAGCAGCATGATGAGAAATAGCAGCCCGCCCGCAAACTCGATGATCACGGTGACAAGCCCCGCCGCCGCGAACACGTTCTTGAGCACAAACGTGGCACCGAGCAGCGTTACGAGCCCGATCCCAATGGCGAGCGGCAGGGTTTCTGAGTGCGAATCGCCGCGGGCAAGCTGGTACGCGAGCGTCGCGACTAAAAACCCGTAGAACGTCATGGGCCCCACCATTGTCACCGACACCGAGATCAACACCGCCACCGTGATGAGAATGCCAATGACCTCGCGCCGATAGTGCACGCCCAAGCTCGTCGCGACATCGCGGCCCAGGGACACGACGTCGTACACACGCCTGCGTCGCCACACCCACACGAGCACAGCCACGACAATCACGGCCGCCACCGGCAGGTACTCGGTGTTGCCCTTCCCAATCGATCCAAAGAGCCTGGCGCTCAGCACGTCAAACTCGCTCGGAGTCAACAGTCGCTGCATAAACGTCGACACCGAAGCAAATCCCATGCCCAGCACGAGGCCCACGAGCAGCAGGAGGTGCAGGTTGGTGCGTTTGCCCGAGAACAGCCAGCCGTAGAGCACCGTCGCAAACGCGATCATCATAAGGCTCTGCGCGATGATCTTTGTGATGCCCTCGAAGCTCTGCGCAGACACCCCAAACACAAACACAAGCGCGGTCTGCGACAGCACATACAGCGCGTCAAAACCCAAAATTGACGGCGTCAAAATGCGGTTTGCGGTCGCCGAGTGAAACAGCACGGTGGCGACCGCCTGGCAGACCGCGACAAGCGCGATCGTGCCGAGGGAGCCAAGCCGCGAGCGCACGATCGTCATGAAACCGGCGGATCCGGGTTCGGCGGGGTTGCCATAGGTGAGCATCGCGATCGCGAGGACGGCCGCGATCACAAACGCGGTCATCACGGGCATGTAGCGCCGGATCGGTGTCACCCGCTGCGCTGGCAGCTTGGGGTCATCGCCCAAACTGCCCAGCTGCACGGCGCCAGCCGCGCTGGTGTCATCGGTCGTCCTGACGTCGCCGGTCGACCTGACGTTGGCAGCAGGCCTAACGTCGCCGGTCATGCGGTCTTCCTGAGGAGCAGCGCAATAAATGCGGCCGCCCCCACGAGGCCGAGCACCATCGATACCGGTATCTCAAACGGCATGATGATGAGCCTGCCAATAATGTCGCAGGCGACGACAAGCCCCACCCCGCCGAGGCACACCCAGGGCAGGTTTGAGCGCACATTATCGCCGCGCGTCATGGACACAATGTTGGGCACCACGAGACCAAGAAACGGCAGAAACCCCACCACCACGGTGGTCACCCCCGACGCGATAGCCACGAGACCTGTGCCGAGAAATAGTACGCGCCGGTAGTTCAACCCCACGTTCGTTGCGACGTCTTTACCCAGCCCCGCAACCGTGATGCGATCGGCGAGCACAAACACGAGCACGGTGACGATGCCGACGATCCACAGCACTTCGTAGCGACCGCGCACGACCTGCGTAAAACTGCCCATGAACCAGGTGGCCAGCATCTGCAGCAGGTTGAACTGCGCGGCGAGAAAGGTCGTGACGGCGCTCACCACGGCGCCGAGCATGATCCCCACAAGTGGCACAACGAGCGTCGTGCGAATGGCGATGCGCCCCAGGATCGTCATGAACAGCACCACTCCGATGAACGCGCACACGCTTGAGATGACCATGCGGGTGACCATGCTGGCGTCGGGCGCGAGCAGCACGGTAACGAGCAGGCCGAGCGCCGCCCACTCCGTGGTGCCCGAAGTGGTGGCGTCGACAAATCGGTTCTGTGTGAGCATCTGCATCACGAGCCCGCTCACGGCCATCGCAGCTCCCGCCAGCACGAGTGCGAGGGTGCGCGGCACCCGGGTGATCCAAAACAGCTCAGACCCAAACTGTGTACCCGAAATGTCGTACACACCCACTGACAGTGAAGCGACAAGGAGGCCCGCCACGACGAGCACCGCGGCGGCGAGCGCCCACGGCTTGGCTGGCCTTGTGCCGGGGCGCACCGCAGTGCTCAAACCTTCATGCGCGCTCATGCGGTGGCGAATGCCTCCGAGATTTGGTCGAACAGCGACGTGTATGCCTGGATTCCCTCGGTGAGATAAAAGTTAGCATCCAGCACGACAACGCGGTCGTTCGTGACCGCGGGCACCTGCTTGAGGGCCTCGGCGTCGCGAATGAGCTCATTCGCGGGTGCCGATCCGGCCTCGCGGTCTTGGGGCGCAAAAGCCGCATCACGGTCGAGCGCGAAGATCCACTCGGGATTCGAGTCCGCGATGGCTTCGACGGAAATATCATCGCCCTGGTGGTCGCTCGAGGCGTTTTCGATTTCGAGGGCCGGGGTCAGGTCAAGAGCCCCGAACACGGGTCCGAGCGCACGGCCGACACCGGGGGCGATATAGCCGATCTGCCCCGCTGAGGTGTTGACCGCCATCACGCTTTCTCCGGTCGGGTAGTTGGCCTTGGCCTGTTTGATGGCCCCGTCGAGTCGGTCATTGAGCTCGGCCGCTTCTTCTTCATGGTCAAAGATCTGCCCCAGGATCTGGGTTTGACGCTTCAGCTCAGAGAACTTATCTTCTCCGTCACGCGGTGAGATCTCGATCACGGCGGCGCCCGGGTTTTGCTTTTTGATCTCGTCATAGTGATCGCCGAACCGGTAGCCGCCGATGATCAGATCGGGCTCGGCCGCCACAATCATCTCGAGGTCGGGTTCGCGGTGGTTGCCCACATCGAGCACGGCGTCGTCGTCGGTGTACCCGGGCCAGACCGAGCCCATCACACCCTTGGGGGCCGCAACAAGCTCGACATCCCATTCGGTGAGGGTGTCGAAGGCCGTGTTGTCTAGCGCTACGACGCGCTGCGGGTTCACGGGCACTTCGATGACACCGTGATTGTCGGTGATACTCACGACGCCCGCAGGCTCAGCGTCACTGGGTTGCTGGGCCGCGCTGGTCCCCGCGTCGGTGGGCGCGCAGGCGGCCAATCCAGCGGTGAGCAGCAGCGCGGTGCTTGCTGCCAGCGCAAGCCGGGTACGCCGGAGTGCGCCTGCGGTGGAATGAGTGCGAGTGGGGCGAGCTGCCACGATATGGGCTCCTTAACGGTTGGAGATTTTTACCTGAGGACAGCCTATCCTTACATTCATCAGATGATCAAAATGAGGATAAAAAATGCCAGTGGGCGGGGGTGAAATAACTTCACCCCCGCCCACTGGCAGCTCACCGCCGCGTTACTCGTCGAGCGCAAGCTCCTGTGGCAGCGAGAACTCGCGCGCCGACAACTCCTCGACATTGACGTCTTTAAACGTCAGCACTCGCACCGATTTCACAAACCGGTCAGAGCGGTACACATCCCACACCCACACGTCACTCATGGTCAGTTCGAAGTAAAAATCACTTCCGGCATCCTGGCGTTTCAGGTCAACCTCATTGGCCAGGTAAAACCGGCGCTCGGTTTCCACCACGTAACGAAACTGACTGGCGATATCGCGGTACTCGCGAAAGAGCGACAGCTCAGCGTCACGTTCGTAATCGTCTAGCTCGTCCTCGTTCATCCTCACCATCCTACGCCCTCCGGGCACAAGTGGCGGCTCCGCGCCAAACGGGCCACGCGCACAGGCCCTTCGGGTTGACTTATTCGAATAAACATTCGAGCATTGAACCATGGCTTCTCTCACCGTTCAGTCGCTGCAGCAACGCATCTCGCAGATGCAGCCCGCACGCATGCCAGAACGCAGCCTGCCCACCCATCCGGGGCTCAGGCCGTTGCTGCCCGGCGGCGCCATCAAGGCGGGGGCCGCGTACACCGTACACGGGTCATGGCAGCTCGCCCTCGCGTTTCTGACCGAGGCATCGGCCTCGGGCGCCTGGTGCGGTGTAATCGGGTGCCCCTCGTTTGGTGCCGAGTCCGCGGCGGCGCTCGGCGTCGCGCTCGACCGCTGCATACTCATCCCCCAGCCTGGCCCCGATGCCCACGCCCTCGCGGGGGCACTCAGCGAAGTACTCACGATCACTCTGCTGCACACTGCAACCCCCACCACGACCGGCTCTGTGGAGCGTATCGCCGCCAGGCTTCGCGAGCACGGTTCCGCCCTCATCGTGACCGGCGCCTGGCCCGGTGCCGCAGCCACGCTCGACGTCACCGGATCACGCTGGGAAGGGATCGAACGCGGCTTCGGCCGCCTACACACACGGGCGCTCACAGTCACCGCCAGCAGCAATCGCGGCCCTTCTAAGCGGCACACTCTGCGTTTCACGGCCGGCGCCCTCTCGCCCTCGGAACCCACATGACCGTTTCACCTCCGTCCCAATGCGCTGAGCGCGTGATCGCCGTGTGGGTGCCCGACTGGCCCGTACACGCCCTGCGCCGCTCACTCGCGGCCACCGCAACAGCCACCCCGCTCGCGCTGGTAGCTCGCCACCGCATCGTGGCGTGCTGTTCTGACGCCCGCGAGGCCGGGGTGCGCACGGGCATGCGCGAGCGAGACGCGCAGGCGCTGTGCCCCACACTCGAACTGCACGCGCATGATCCGGCGAGAGACGCCCGCAGTTTTGCGCCTGTCGTGAGCGCGCTTGAAGAGGTCGTGACAGGCGTTGAAGCGCGTCGCCCGGGGCTCGCAGCGCTACGCGCGCGCGGCCCCGCCCGTTACTACGGCGGCGAAGAAGCGGCAGCGCACACGGTTATTCACCGATTGGAGGCTCTCGAGGTGACGGGCACATGCGTTGGCGTCGCCGACGGGCTCTTCGCCGCCGAGCAGGCCGCCCGCGCACCCCGGGGCGATGCCAGCCACGCGGTAACGGTGATCCCCGCGGGAGCGGCGCGTGCCTTCCTCGCGCCGCTGCCCGTCGCCCGCGCAGCCCCCGGGCCGCTTGCGACCACCCTGCAGGGGCTCGGTATTCACACCCTCGGAGCGCTCGCCGCGCTGCCAGAAGACGCCGTACGCCAGCGTTTCGGAGTCGACGGTATCGCGGCTCACCGGCACGCGCTAGCGCTCGGGCCGCAGCACGGGTCTGATGTGCGCGCGCGCACCCCGCCGCGTGAGCTAGCGACCGAAGCCGAGTTCGAACCGCCACTCAATGCGGGCGCCCAGCTCACCGAGGCGGCCAGCGGCACCGTTGCACGATTCTTCGCTTCGCTGCACGAGGCAGGCCTCGTCTGCACCGGGCTACGCATTGAACTCACCGACGACACCGGCGCTCGCCACGAACGCGTCTGGTCTCACCCCTCTCGCTTTACCGAAGAGGATCTGCTCGACCGCGTACGCTGGCAGGCTGAAGGCGGCACCCCCGGGCTCACCGCGGGCGCTGCCCCGGGCGAAGAACGCGGGGGTGCCGGGATCGTACACCTGAAAATCACGCCCACGCACACGGGGCGTGCACAACTGAGCGAGCTGTGGGGCGCAGAATCCGATGAACGCGTGCGCCATCACCTGCGCGGCATTCAGTTAGCCCACGGCCAAGGCAGCGTTGTGACGGCGTCGCTCGGCGGCGGGCGGCTCACAGCCCGCCGTCAACAGTTCACGCCCTGGGGCCACGCGTCTCGTGCCAGCCCATCCGACACTGCCCGGGGCACAGCTGGGCTGCCGTGGCCAGGCGCTGGCCCAGCGCCAACGCTCGTGTTTCCGACTCCCCTCCCCGTCACTCTCGTAGGTGCCACAGGAGTCCCTGTGCGCCTCAACGAAGAAGACCTCTTGACCACAGACCCCGCCCTTTTCAGTGTGCTCGCGCCACCCATGAACGCCCCCGTGATTGCGTGGTCTGCCCCGTGGCCGCTGCGGGAGCGTTGGTGGGTGGATACCCCGCCACGCGCACGCTTACAGGTGGTGACCGCCTCGGGCAGCGCATGGCTGCTCGTGCACGAAGCCGACCGCTGGTTTGCCGAGGGGAGGTACGACTAGCAGCACACCGAACGTTCAAAGGAAGACACCATGGGATGGAATAACCCGCCGCTATCGTGGCAGGAGTTCGAGCGCAGGCTTTCGCGCCGCCCCGCTCCCGCCGCTCATCATGAGCACACGATGCCAGACGCTGCACAGGCAGGCGCTCCCCTCGCGAGCCCGCCCGAAGCAGAAGCAGAAGCAGAAGCAGAAGCAGAGGCACACCGCGCACCGGCGGTGCCCTACGCCGAGCTACACGCCCACTCGAGTTTCAGCTTTCTCGACGGCGCCTCATCACCCAAAGACCTTATCGAAGAGGCAATGCGGCTCGGCCTCACGGGGCTCGCCCTCACCGACCACAACGGGCTCTACGGCGCCGCAAGTTTTGCCCAAGAGGCACAGCTCGCCGCACGCAAGACGCCGAGTGCACCCCCGCTGCTCACCGTCTACGGCGCCGAACTCTCAATCGGACTTGGCGCCCCACCGTTGGGGGTCGCAGACCCTGCTGCTACCCATCTGCTCGTGCTCGCCCGCGGGGCGGCCGGGTACCACAAGCTCGCCGCCGCGATCACCGAAGGGCAGCTTGCGGGCGGCCAGAAGGGCCGGCCGCTCTACGACATCGAGCAGCTCGCTGACACCGCCGCGGGCGACTGGGTGGTGCTCACGGGCTGCCGCAAGGGCGCTGTGCGCCAGGCTCTCGGCGGTAACGCGAGCGCGGTCGGCGGGGGCCGCTCAGACCGCGAAGCGCACGCCGCCCGCGAAGTGCGCACGCTCGTCGAGCTCTTTGGCGAGAGCAACGTCGCGGTCGAGCTCACCCACCACGGCCACCCGGGTGACGACGACACCAATCTGGCGCTCGCGCAGCTCGCGCAGCAGCACGGGCTCCCCACGGTCGCGACGGGCGGCGTGCACTACGCGTCAACCCAGCAGGCGCCCCTCGCCGACGCCCTCGCTGCGGTGCGGGCCAGGCGCAGCCTCGACCAGATGGACCCCTATCTGCCCGCCACGGGGGCGGCGAGGCTCCGATCCGGCGCGGCAATGGAACGCAGATTCGCGAGGTTCCCGGGGGCGGTGGCCCGCACCGTGCCGCTCGCGCGCGAGCTGGCTTTCCCATTGCGGGCCGCGACCCCGCGGCTCCCAAAGCTCGATGTGCCCGAGGGACACACGCAGATGAGCTGGCTCAGGCGGCTCACCTGGGAGGGGGCCGAGAGGCGTTACGGCAGCATCTCCCCCGGCACCCGAGAGCGGCTCGAACGCGAGCTCCAGGTGATCGAGGCGAAAGATTTTCCCGGCTACTTTCTGATCGTGCACGACATCGTGCAGTTTGCGCGCGGCCGCGGGATCCTGTGCCAGGGGCGCGGCTCAGCCGCAAACTCGGCCGTGTGTTACGTGCTCGGCATCACCGCCGTTGACTCTATTTTGTACGACCTGCCCTTCGAGCGGTTTCTGTCGAGCATGCGTGATGAAGAACCAGACATCGACGTCGACTTCGACTCGGGTCGCCGTGAAGAGGCGATCCAGTACGTGTACGAGCGCTACGGTCGCCAAAACGCCGCTCAGGTCGCGAACGTGATCAGTTACCGTCCCAAGGCCGCCATCAGGGACGCGGCGAAAGCCCTCGGATACAGTGCGGGGCAGCAGCTTGCCTGGTCACGGCAGGTCGAGCGCCGCGGCGCGATCGAAGCGAGCCAGATTCCGCCGCGGGTGCAGCAGCTCGCCACACAGATGCTGAGCCTGCCACGGCACCTGGGGATCCACTCGGGTGGCATGGTGCTCACCGAGCGACCGGTGGGCGAGGTCTGCCCCATCGAACACGCGCGCATGGAGGGGCGCACCGTACTGCAGTGGGACAAAGAGTCGTGCGCGTTTATGGGGCTCGTGAAGTTCGACCTGCTGGGCTTAGGCATGCTGAGCGCGCTGCAGCAGGCAATGGATCTCGTCGCCTTGCACACGGGCACGAGGTGGGAGATGAGCACGATTCCCAAAGAGGAGCCCGCGGTCTATGACATGCTCTGCCGGGCCGACGCGATCGGCGTGTTTCAGGTCGAAAGCCGCGCGCAGCTGAACACGCTGCCCAGACTCAAACCACGCCGCTTTTACGACCTCGTCATCGAGATCGCACTGATTCGCCCCGGCCCCATTCAGGGCGGCGCGATCCACCCCTACCTCAGACGGCGGGGCGGCGAAGAGCCCATCACCTACCCGCACCCGGCGCTCGAGCCGGTACTCAAGCGCACCCTCGGGGTGCCACTGTTTCAAGAGCAGCTCATGCAGATGGCGATGGCTGTAGGCGGCTGCAGCGCCGAAGACGCCGACCTGCTGCGCCGTTCGATGGGCTCAAAGCGCGGCGAAGAGCACGTCATCACTCTGCGCGAGAAGCTGTTCGCCGGCATGCGTGCGAACGGGCTCGCACAAGAAGACGCGCAGCGCATCTACGATCAGATCGAGGCCTTCGCGAGCTTCGGCTTCGCCGAGAGCCACTCGATCAGCTTTGCGCTGCTCGTCTACGTGAGTGCCTGGTTCAAGCTGCACTATCCCGCCGCGTTTCTTGCGGCGCTCTTAAACGCGCAACCCATGGGGTTCTACGCGCCCCGCACCCTCGTGGATGACGCCCGGCGTCACGGCGTCGCAGTTCTACCGGCCGATGTGCAGCACTCGGCGGCCTCGGCGGGGCTCGAGACCGCCGGCAGCACCGCAGGCAGCACCGCAGGCAGCACCGCAGGCTCCGGATCCCGCGCGCGCGCGGCCCGCGACTGTACCGCGGCCCCCGGGCCGGTGCCGCCCAGCGGCCCGGGCGCTGACCCCGGCGGCCCTGCCGCCGATCCGGCGCAGTCACAGCACCCGCAACAGCCCAGCGCCGCAACACCGTTCGACCCCGCCGCCCCCGACACGAGCGGGGCGCACCGGCTCGACCGCGGATTTGCCGTGCGCCTCGGCCTCACTGGCGTGCGGGGCATCGAGCCTGCAGCGGCCGAACGCATCGTCGCGGCCCGCGAGCGAGGCCCGTTCAGGGGCCTGCCCGACCTCGCCAGGCGCGCCCACCTGGGTCGCCCCCAGCTCGAAGCTCTCGCCGCGGCGGGGGCTCTCACCAGTCTCGGGCTCGACCGGCGCGCCGCGCTGTGGGCCGCAGCCGGCGCGGCCGAGCACAGGGAGGAGTTTCTCGCGGGCAGCGCGATCGAGGTGCAACCGCCGCTGTTGCCGGTGCTCAATGCTCAAGAACAGAGCGCGCTCGACCTGTGGGCGACGGGCGTCACGACCGGCGTGCACCCGCTGGCGCATGTGCGCCCGCAGCTCGACTCCCGCGGAATTGTGCGCTCAGACGGCCTGCCGCGGGCACGCCCGGGCCAGCGAGTCACGGTCGCGGGCATCGTGACGCACCGCCAGCGGCCCGCCACCGCCAGCGGCGTCACGTTCATTTCGCTCGAAGACGAATCGGGGTCGGTCAACATCGTTGTGTGGCCCAAGGTGTGGGAGCGTAACCGGTTTGTCGCGAAGTCTGCCCCCGCACTCGTCGTGTGTGGCGTGTACGAGCGTTCGCCCGAGGGCGTCGGCAACATCATCGCCCAAACCTTTGAGCCACTCGCGGCCCCCGCCAGCGTGAAGTCACGAGATTTCCAGTGATGCTGAAACCCTCGCATCGCGCACGCAGATACACTGGGCAGGTGCACGAGTCTTCAGCCCTGTTCACCGATCACTACGAACTCACCATGGTCGACGCCGCCCTACAAGCGGGCACGGCGCACCGCCAGAGTGTGTTTGAGCTCTTTGCACGCAGGCTCTCGGGTGCTCGCCGCTACGGGGTCGTAGCTGGTACCGGCCGACTTCTCGAGGCCATCAACCGGTTTCGCTTCGATGACGCCGAGCTCAGCTTTCTCAGCAGCACCCATGTGGTGCGGCCAGAAACGATCGATTGGCTCGCCAACTACAAGTTTTCGGGCGATATTTGGGGCTACCCCGAAGGCGAAGTATTCTTTCCCGGCTCCCCCGTGCTCACGGTCGAGTCGACGTTTGCCGAGGGCGTGCTGCTCGAGACGCTTGCCCTGAGCATTCTGAACTCTGACTCTGCCATCGCCACCGCCGCTTCGCGCATGGTCAATGCGGCAGCCGGTAAACCGCTCGCCGAGATGGGTTCGCGCCGCACGGGCGAACACGCCGCCGTCGCAGCCGCCCGCGCCGCATACATTGCGGGCTTCAACGCCACGTCAAATCTCGAGGCGGGCCGTAGCTACGGCGTACCCACCATGGGCACCGCCGCGCACTCCTTCACCCTGCTGCACGACACCGAGCGAGACGCGTTCGCTGCCCAGGTCGCGGCCCTCGGGGTCGATACGACGCTGCTCGTCGACACCTACAACATTGAGCGCGGCGTGCGCACCGCCATTGAGGTCGCGGGCACGGGCCTCGGTGCTGTGCGCATCGACTCGGGTGACCTGCCCGTCGTCGTCGCACGTGTGCGCCGGCTGCTCGACGATCTGGGCGCCACTCGCACGCGCATCACCGTCACGAATGACCTCGACGAGCACACTGTTGCAGCCCTCGCCGCTTCTCCCGTCGACAGCTTCGGCGTGGGGACCTCGGTTGTTACCGGGTCTGGCACCCCCACCATGAGCATGGTGTACAAGCTCGTGGCCAGGCAAGACGACGAAGGCTCGTGGGTGTCTGTCGCCAAGAATGCCGAGGGTAAGGCTTCTGTGGGTGGCCGTAAAAACGTACTGCGCGCACACGACGAATATGGCACGGCGACCGCAGAGCTGATTGCCGTGGGTGATGGCCCCGCAGGCATGGACGAGTTTGAGGGACAGCCCGGTCGCCGCGTACTCACGCCGCTCATGCTGGCGGGTGAGGTGCAGCCCGGCCACACCGGCGCCGAAGGGATCGCCGCTGCACGTGCTCGGCACCGGCGCAGCGTCGCCGAGCTGCCCCCCGTAGCGATGAGCCTCACCCGCGGCGACCCCGCGATTGTCACCCACTACCGCTAGCAGCGGCCCCGCTCGGGTGGGATAATTGGGGGTGTTCTAACGCTCACGGGAGGCACCATGCCCAGCGATGATTCCATCGAGGTGAATGAATCCCCGCTGCCCGGTATCGGGCTGCGCGACGACTTTGTCACGGCAGGCGGGAAGCGGGTCGGCGTCGTGTCGCACCACACGGGTCAGCGCGACCTTGTGGTCTACGACGACAACGATCCAGACGCATGCGCGGCCTCCGTCTCGTTGACCCCGGGAGAGGCCGACACCCTCGCCGAGTTTCTGGGAACCAGGCGCGTGGTTGAACGTCTCGCTCAGCTCTCAGAACAGGTCGAAAGCCTGCGCACCAAGAAGCTCACCGTCGCAGCCGGATCACGGTTTGACGGCGCCGCGCTCGGCCACACTCAAGTACGCAGCCGCACCGGAGCCTCGATCGTCGCGGTGCTGCGCGGGGCAGAGGCAATCGCTTCTCCCCCACCCAGTTTCACGCTCAACGGCGGCGACGAGCTCATCGTCGTGGGCACCGACGAGGCGCTCACCGCGGTAGCGACCATTCTCGAGCAACCCTGAACAGGCGCGCACGATGGATGCCGAGACGACGAGGAGCGCGCTCACGCTGCTCGAACTCGGATGCATCATTACGGCGCTGGGTTTACTCGGCCGGCTCGCCACCCGCATCAGGCTCTCCCCCATCCCCCTGTACCTCATAGCCGGGCTACTGTTTGGGGTGGGCGGTATCGCCCCGCTGCACACGAGCGAGACCTTCGTGAGGACGGGCGCCGACATCGGCGTCATCTTGCTCCTGCTGCTATTGGGCCTCGAGTACACGGCCCACGAACTCATTGTGAATCTGCGCAGCCACACCACCTCAGGGCTCGTCGATTTCGTCGTGAATGCTACGCCCGGCGCGCTCGTGGGCGTGTTGCTGGGTTGGTCTGTGCCCGGCATACTCGCGATGGCGGGTGTCACCTACGCCAGTTCCTCTGGTATCGCGGCCAAGCTGCTCGCTGATCTCGGTAGGCTCGGCAACCGCGAAACGCCCACAGTGCTGTCGCTCCTAGTGTTCGAGGATCTCCTCATGGCGATCTACCTGCCGCTCCTCACCGCGATGCTCGCGGGCGTGGGTCTTTGGGGCGGCCTATTGAGCATTGGGGTGGCTATCGCGGCGGTCACGGTCGCGCTCATCGTGGCGCTACGCTTCGGCCGCGTCATCAATCGGCTCGTCTTTTCGCCCAATGACGAGCTCTTGCTGCTCGGCGTCTTTGGGCTCGTGCTCGTTGTCGCGGGCGTCGCCGAGTCGCTCAACGTGTCAACCGCCGTGGGCGCGTTTCTGGTGGGCATCGCGCTCTCGGGCAAGGTGGCGGAGAGCGCGCGCGCCGTACTCACGCCGCTGCGCGACCTCTTCGCGGCGGTGTTCTTTGTGTTCTTTGGGCTCGAAACTGACCCCCGGCAGATACCGGCGGTGCTGCCCCTGGCACTCACCCTCGCGGTAGTCTCGGCGATCACCAAAATCGGCACTGGAATGTGGGCCGCCCGGCGCGCGGGCATCGCGAGGCCCGGCCAGCTTCGCGCGGGCACAGCACTCGTGCCTCGCGGCGAATTCAACATCGTCATCGCTGGTCTCGCCGCCACCGCCGGCGTGCCGGGCATTGGCCCGCTCGCCGCTTGCTATGTCATGATCATAGCGGTGGCGGGCCCGGTGCTTGCGCGCGCGGCCGGCGGCGCGGTACAGTCCCTGGGATCCGGATCAAAAAAGCCCGGGAGCCGCAGCTCCCGGGCTTCGTAGCGCTACTTCTTCATGCGCTCGTAGACCTTTTTGCAGTCGGGGCAGACCGGAAACTTCTCGGGGTCGCGCGAAGGGGTCCACTTCTTACCGCAGAGGGCCCGCACGGGCTTACCCGTCATGGCCGACTCCATGATCTTGTCTTTTGGCACATAGTGCGAGAAGCGCTCGTGGTCACCGTCTTCGATTTGCGCGTCTTCGAGGAGCTTTTCAAGCTCACGATCGAGCACATCGGTGCCACCGCCGGTGGACTTGTCATCACGCGTGAAGATACCCATGGGGTGATTCTACCGCGCTCGCGCCCGGATCGGCAGTGCGCGGCCGCACCGATGCGTGATGAATCAGTCGAACACCTGGGTGACGGCGATCAGTTCTGGGCCATTGCGTTCAAACAGTTTGCCGCCAATGTAGATGCCGAGCAGCAGCACGAACAGCCCGTAGCCCGCCCCGAACAGCAGCGCCCACAGGTTCTCGAAGAAGGTGACGTCGATCACAGCGTGAATAGCAATCCAGACGGGTGGCACCGACAGGCCCAGCGCGAACAGCATCGACAGCGTCTGCGACAGCCCCGAGCCCGAGCCCGACCACTGCGGCTGCACAAACGGGCTGTCGCCCGGCCTCGTCGTGGGGTAGGGCATGACCACCGAGAACACGCTTGTGACGCCGGCGGCCACGAACAGCACGGCCAGGTTGAGCCCGAGCACCGCGGGCAAGATGCGCCACTCGCCCGCAAACGCGACCGTGACACTCGAACCAATGATCGCGAGCGGTACACCGAGCATCAGCACCGGGGCGAGGCGGCCAGCGCGGTCAGCCGTGCCGCGAATTCCGCTCGCCACGTGCTCCCAGATAGCTGTTGAATCCATGGCCACGTCGTTGTGCTGTGACCACGCGAGCAGCAGCAATACCACAGGCAGCGGCACGAGTGCGAGGTTGCGCATGTCTGCCCCCGCCACCGTAAACGCGACAAGCATCATGATCGGCGCGATCGGAACAGCGAACAGTGCAACGCGGTATCGAGGGTCACGCGACCAGTAGGTGAGGCTGCGCGCGGCAATCACCTGTGCGGGGCGAGCAGCGAATCGCTCAAACCAGCCCAAACCACGGCGAGCGACACCGGGGTCATATGGACGGTCCACCCGAAACAGCGTCACCCGCACGAGCGGGATCCACAGCAGCAAGAGCACGGCGATCGCCCCCGCCGTGAGACCCAGGTGCACGAGGGCGGCCTCGGTATCGCCCGCGGCGGCGAAACCGATCGCCGCAAACGGTGCCCCGAACGGGGTCAGTCCCGCTATGCGTGCCGCTTCCGCTGTGGCGGCCTCACCACTCGCGCTGATCGCCGCAGAGGCGGCCAATACGATGAAGGGGACGCTGGCGACGAGCAGCACGACACCCGCGGTGCGCAGGGCGCCCGCGTAACGTCGACCGGTTAACCGCTGAGACAGCGCCGACATGACACGCACGGAGGCGACTGCAAGCAACGCCGCGAGCACCAGCGCCACGGGCTTGACCCAGCCAGACCCATGCCATTCTGAGCGAGTCACGCCCAACGCAACGAGCCAGGCCGTCAGAAGCAAGAAGGGCCAGCTCACTACCGTGGTGATGAGCAGTCCGCAGCCTACGCCGCCAGGTGTGGCCGGAAACTGTGCGAGGTGTGCGGGCGACAGGGAGCGCTTGTTCGAGAAGAATGGCACCGCAAAAGTCGCCGCGAGTACCGAAGCACCAGCGAGCACATCAATCATGGCGCGCTGGGCGTCTGAGATGTCAAGCAACGACGGGGCCGCGGCAGCAGCAGCGACGGCCGCAAATGCGACGACAAGCCCGAGGCTCACCCGAATCGCGCGCCCCACCGACCCTCGAAAGATCCCGCCGAGCAGCGCTATTCTGAGTCGGAAGAGCCGTGCAGCCATTCGAGTCCCTTTCGTGTGTCCCCGCCACCGGTGAGCTGCACGAAGCGCTCTTCGAGGCTCTGCCCGTCACGCACCGCGTCAACGGTGCCCTGCGCAATGACGCTGCCATCAACGATGATCGACACGTGGTCACAGACGCGTTGAATGAGGTCAAGGCTGTGGCTCGACATGACAACGCTGCCGCCGCCCGAGACATACTTCTCGAGAATCTCGGTGACGTTTGAAGCCGAGACCGGGTCGATTGCTTCAAAAGGCTCATCGAGCACGAGTACCTCGGGCGCGTGAATCATTGAGCAGGCGAGCGCAATCTTCTTCTGCATACCCGCAGAGTAGTCAGATACGAGCCTGCCGAGCGCAGACTCCAACCCAAACGCTGCCGCGAGTTCACCCGCGCGCTGCGCGACAGAGGCTTCGGGGACTCCGTGCAGCACACCCGAGTAGTAGAGCAGCTGCGCGCCGGTAAGTCGGTCAAACAGGCGCAGCCTGTCTGGCAGAGTGCCGATGAGTCGTTTGGCCGCTCGGCCGTCACGCCACACATCGACTCCGCCGACTGTGACACGCCCGGAGGTTGGTCGCAACAGGCCACTGATCATCGAGAGGGTCGTGGTTTTGCCCGCACCGTTGGGGCCCACTACGCCCGTGAACGAGCCAGCGTGCACGTCCATCGTGACTTCGTTCGCCGCGACGAGCGAGCCGTAGGTCTTCGTCAGCACCTCGGTGCGCAGCACCACGGGGTTCTGCGCGGCGATCCGCCCACGCTCACGCGCACGCACCACTGAGGGCACGGGCACCTGGATCCTGCCGGTGCGTGGGGCCCTGGGCCGTTCGCTGTTTGTGGGTTCAACGCGCACCTCACCCTCTCCTAGCTGGGGGGCGGGCACGGCGGAAGAACTCTGTGGCGGCACAAGCTCTAACCTACCAAATTCAAACGCCCCCGGCGTCCCGCGCGCCGACTCACACAGCGACACGGCAGAATAGAGGGGTGATCTCCCCCATCCCCGCACCCCGTTCGCGCTCACGCGCATGGTCATCGCTGTGGCTTTTAACAAGGCGCGACCTCAAAGTGCGCTACTCAACCTCGATGCTTGGGTACCTGTGGTCGATCCTCGATCCGTTGCTCATGAGCCTGATTTACTGGTTCATTTTTACTCAGGTGTTCACGCGTGGTGTGGGCGAATCACCGTACATCGTGTTTCTACTCACCGCCCTACTGCCGTGGGTGTGGCTCAATGGCGCTGTTTCAGACTCAACTCGCGCATTCTTACGCGACATGAAGCTCGTGCGCTCGGTTGCGCTGCCGCACTGGATCTGGGTGGGACGCATCGTCTGCTCCAAGGGCGTTGAGTTCTTGCTGAGCCTGCCCGTTCTGGTGCTGTTCGCCGTATTTTCTGGTGCGCACGTGGGCGCAGGTCTCATCTGGTTTCCCGTAGCAACTCTCATGCTGGGCACCCTCATTCTGGGCGTCGGTCTGATCATCGCCCCGCTCGTCGTCTTTTTCCGCGACCTCGAGCGAGCGGTGAAGCTCGTGCTGCGGGTGCTGTTTTACGCCTCACCCATCATCTACGGCGCGGCCGATCTGCCCGCCTTTGCACAGCCTCTGGCCTGGCTGAACCCGCTGTCTGGCATCTTCTCGCTGTTTCGGGCCGGGTTCTTTCCGGATCAGCTTGACCTCGGTCTCGTACTGAGTTCAGCTGCGATCACACTCGTTACGCTCGCCGCTGGCATCATCGTCTTTCGTCGCGCTATTGGCGGCGTCTTGAAGGAGCTCTAACCGTGACCCCTCACTCAGACTCGGCGGCCCTGCTCGGCGAACCCATCATCACCGCGGCGGGTCTCGGCGTACGATTTCGCCGTAACCGTGGTTCTCGCCGCAGCTTCAAGGATCTCTTCTCGAACAGCAAGCGTCGTACCCGGCCAGGAGACTTCTGGGCGCTGCGCGGCGTGTCTTTCACCGTACGACCCGGTGAAGCGATTGGTGTCGTGGGGCGCAACGGTCAGGGCAAGTCCACCCTGCTCAAGCTCGTCGCGGGCGTCATGTTTCCCGACGAAGGGCATGTGCGCGTGCACGGCGGGGTGGCCCCCCTCATCGAAATCACGGGTGGATTCGTCGGCGACCTGACGGTGCGTGACAATGTAAATCTCACGGCCGGCCTTCACGGTCTGAGTCGCGCTGAGATCGCAGACCGGTTTGACGACATCATTGATTTTGCCGGGGCGGGCGACGTGATCGACACCCCGTTCAAACACCTTTCGAGTGGCATGAAGGTGCGTGTCGCTTTCTCGCTTATTTCCCAGCTCGATGAGCCCGTGCTGCTCGTCGATGAGGTACTCGCGGTCGGCGACAAAGCGTTTCGCGCCCGCTGCTATAAGCGTATCGAGCAGCTTCTGAAAGAAGGAAAGACGCTGTTTCTCGTTTCGCACAACGAACGCGACCTGCGCAGGTTCTGCACCCGCGGACTCTACCTCGACGGCGGCAAGCTGCAGCTTGATGCGCCCATCGAAGAGGTGCTCGAGCGGTACAACGCCGATCACCCGGCATAGCTACACAACACACATAACACGAAGGCCCGGCTGGTCTCATCACACAGGATGAGACCAGCCGGGCCTTCGTGTTCAACGCCAAATAAACGCTAGTTGTTGCGCCCCAGAACGTGCTTACGGGGGCCCGCCTCGGGCAGTTGCCCGGTTGCTTCGCCCATGCGGTGAATACGTAGGGTGTTCGTAGTTCCCACGACGCCGGGAGGCGATCCAGCAATGATCAAGACCTTATCGCCGAGTTCGGCGCGATCCTGCGCGAGAAGCACATCGTCAACCTGTGCAAACATCTCGTCGGTGCTCTCCACGCGAGGCACCTCGTAGCTGCGCGCACCCCAGGTCAGCTCCATGCGGCGCCTGGTCTCAGCATCGGGCGTGAACCCGAGAATCGGAATGGGCTTACGCAGACGTGACATCCGGCGAACGGTGTCACCGGACTCTGTGAACACGCAAATGTACTTTGCGCCCACGAACTCAGCCACCTCTGCGGCAGCGAGCGTAAGCGCCCCACCCTGGGTGCGCGGTGCGGCGCCCAGAGGCTCAATGCGCTCGAGCGCATGCTCTTCGGTCGCTTCGATGATGCGGGCCATCGTTGCCACGGCCTCAACCGGATATGCGCCGACGCTCGTTTCACCCGACAGCATCACCGCGTCAGCGCCGTCAAGCACAGCGTTGGCGCAGTCAGATGCTTCTGCTCGCGTGGGGCGAGGGTTCTCGATCATCGACTCGAGCACCTGCGTAGCCACGATCACAGGCTTTGCGTTGCGCCTGGCGAGTGCAACCGCTTCGGTCTGCACGAGCGGCACTCGCTCGAGCGGCAACTCGACTCCGAGGTCACCACGCGCGACCATGATGCCGTCAAAGGCGTGCACAATCTCTTCCAGGTGCTCCACCGCCTGCGGCTTCTCGATCTTCGCGATGACGGGCAGGCGCACGCCCTCCTCGTCCATGATCTCGTGTACGCGCACAATGTCGGCAGCGTCACGCACGAAGGACAACGCGATGTAATCGGCGCCAAGCGCGATGGCCCAGCGTAGATCCTGTTCGTCCTTCTCAGACAGCGCAGGTACGTTCACCGCGACACCGGGCAGGTTGATGCCCTTATTGTTCGACACCGAGCCGGGAATCTCAACAACGGTGTACACCGTGTCCTCGGTGACGCGCACCGCGCGCAACCCTACCTTGCCGTCGTCGACGAGCAGCGGATCACCCACGTTTACGTCACCCGGCAGCCCCTTGTGGGTCGTGCCGCAAATCGTCTGGTCACCCACAATATCGCGCGTCGTGATTGCAAACTCGTCGCCCACGGCCAACTCGTAGGGGCCGCCCTCGAACTTGCCCAGACGAATCTTGGGGCCCTGCAGGTCGGCGAGCACGGCGATCGGGCGCCCGACCTCGGCCTCTGCCCGGCGAATGTTGCGGTAGATGCCCTCGTGCACGTTGTACGTGCCGTGAGACATGTTCAGGCGCGCGACATTGACGCCAGCCTGAATCAGTTCGAGGGTGTGGTCATAGCTGGAGACCGCGGGCCCCCAGGTGGCGACGATTTTGGCGTGGCGCATGTAAGCTCCCTTACTTGTTAGCGGGTGTTGCCTGGTCTGACTCAGTGGCAGCCGCGGGCGGCGCCACTACTTCGTCATCTGGTTCCGCGACGCGGTCGCCCGCGTGGGGAAGAATATGAAAGTACTCGTCTGTATTTGCCGTGGCGGCTAGCGCGCTGTCGGCGGGGTTCATGCGGCCGGGCAGGTATACAGACTTCTCGATACCGACGTGCCGCTTGCGCTGAACGATAAACAACACGAGCCCTACGACAATCGCGGCGAGAGCGGCCAGCACGTTGGTGCGGATTCCGAGGAACAGCAGGCTCGGGTCGACACGCAGCGACTCAGTAAACGCACGACCGACGCCGTACCACACGAGATACATTGCAAAGAAGGTGCCCCAGCGCGGCTTCAGCTTCCGCTCGATTGCGAGCAGCACGATGACGCCCAGAATGTTCCAGAGGCCCTCGTATAGGAACGTCGGGTGGAACAGCGTGCCGTCGGGCAGGCCGATCGGGAACGCGGGGTTATCGGCCGAGATCTGCAGCCCCCAGGGAAGCGTCGTAGGCCCGCCAAAGAGTTCGTGGTTGAACCAGTTGCCGAGGCGCCCGACGGCCTGAGCAAGCAGGAGACCGGGCACGAGTGCGTCGGCGAACGACCAGAACCGTACGCCAGTGATCCGGGACGCGATGAGCACGCCGATCGCGCCGCCCAGCAGCGCACCGAAGATCGCGATGCCGCCCTGCCAGAACGCGAATGCGTCAAGCGGGTTCTTGCCCGGTCCAAAGTAGTCACCCCAGTGCGTGACTACGTGGTAGAGACGCGCACCGATGATGCCGAGCACGAGCGCCCACACGAGGAAATCGAAGACCGCGCCGCGTTCGCCGCCGCGCTTGCCCAGCCGACGAGCGGTCCAGATGCCCGCCAGCACAATGCCGAGGATGATGCAGAGCGCGTAGTAGTAAATGCGCAGTGGGCCGATCTGCAGAAACTGCATGTCGGGGCTCGGGATACTGAGCGGGAGAATCATTCACTCCTCTTTCACTGGCGGCGAGGCCGCCCTAGTGGCGCGGGCGGCGATGCTGCCCGAATGGTGGGACCGCTTGCGCGGCAATTACTGAAATAATCCTAGCGCGCGGTGCTGGCTGGATCGGTGGGTGTGCGGTGAGTGCCGCTCGCGATATGGCGTACCACCTCGGCGAGCGCGGGCACTCCCCCGTCTCGCAGGGCGCGCACGAATGCCGTGCCGACGATGGCCCCATCAGCGTATTCGAGGGCCGCTGCCACCTGCTCGGGCGTAGAAATGCCGATGCCGACGCACGCGAGCGGCGCGCCCGCTTCGCGCAGGCGAGCAGTGAGCGTGCGAGCCGCGCGGTCGAGCGACGCGCGCTCACCGGTGATGCCCATCGTCGACACGGTGTACACAAACCCGGTCGTTGATTCAGACACGAGCCGCAGCCTGGCATCGCTCGAGCTCGGCGCCGCAAGAAACACGCGGTCGAGACCTTCACGCTGGCTTGCAGCGATCCAGTCTGCGGCCGCCTCGGGCGTAATGTCTGGCGTAATGAGGCCCGCGCCGCCCGCCGCAGCGAGATCGCGGGCAAATCGGTCAACCCCGTACTGCAGCACAGGGTTCCAGTAGGTCATGATGAGAACGGGCACATCGACTGCCGCGCGCACGCGGCGCACCGCTTCAAACACCTGGGGTAGTTTGAATCCTCCGGCGAGCGCCGTCTGCGTCGCTTCTTGGATGACGGCGCCATCCATGACGGGGTCAGAGTAGGGCACCCCCAGCTCAATGACGTCGGCGCCGCTTCGCGCGAGCGCAATCGCGGCCTCAATGCTCGTATCGAGGTCGGGGAACGCAATGGGAAGGTAGCCAATGAGCGCGCCCCGGCGTTCAACACCCGCCCGCGTAATCGCGCGTGAAACAGATGATTCTTGCACGCTCACTCCCCCATCTCAGCATCTGCATCGAACAGGTCGAAGTATCGACCTGCCGTTGCCATGTCTTTATCGCCTCGGCCCGAAAGGTTCACTGCGATCAGGGCGCCCTCACCGAGTTCACGGCCGATACGCAGCGCGCCTGCGAGAGCGTGAGCAGACTCGATCGCGGGAATAATACCCTCGGTCTGGCTGAGCAAGCGCAGTGCCTGCATCGCCTCGTCGTCGGTGGCCGGAATGTACTCTGCACGCCCAATGTCCGCGAGCCAGGCGTGCTCGGGGCCAACGCCCGGGTAGTCGAGCCCCGCTGAGATCGAGTGAGATTCGATGGTCTGCCCGTCTTCGTCCTGCAGCACATAGGTTTTTGCACCGTGCAAGATTCCCGGGCGCCCGCGTTCGATCGAGGCCGCATGCCGGTCGGTGTCGACGCCATCGCCCGCGGCCTCAACCCCGTAGAGCCTCACATCTGCATCATCGAGAAACGCGTCAAACATGCCGATTGCGTTGGACCCGCCGCCGACGCAGGCCACGACGGCGTCGGGCAGCCTGCCCGCGCGCTCAAGGAGTTGAGCGCGCGCCTCTTCAGAGATGATCTTCTGAAAGTCGCGCACCATTGCGGGGAACGGGTGCGGGCCAGCGGCCGTGCCAAAGATGTAATTGGTGCGCTCGACGGAGGCGACCCAATCACGGTAGGCCTCGTTGATAGCGTCCTTCAGCGTACGGGACCCTGCTTTGACCGCCACGACCTCGGCGCCCAGCAGGCGCATGCGCGCCACGTTCAACGCCTGGCGCTCGGTGTCGACCTCACCCATGTAGATGGTGCACTCGAGCCCAAAGAGCGCGGCGGCCGTGGCTGTAGCCACGCCGTGTTGGCCGGCGCCGGTCTCCGCGATCACGCGCGTCTTGCCGAGGCGCTTAGTGAGCAGCGCCTGGCCGAGCACGTTGTTGATCTTGTGCGACCCCGTATGGTTGAGGTCTTCTCGCTTCAAGAAGATGCGTGCGCCGCCCGCGTGTGCCGCGAACCGCGGCACCTCGGTAATGGGCGACGGCCGCCCAGCGTACGACATCAACAGCTCGGTCAGCTCTGCCCCGAACTTGGGGTCAGCCTTCGCTTCGTCGTATGCGCAGGTCAGCTCATCGATCGCCGCAATGAGCGACTCGGGCATAAAGCGCCCACCGAATTCACCGAAGAAGGGTCCGTTCGCCTCGCGGAGGCTCCCGGTTCCCACGTCGTTGTGTGTCATGGTCTCCCTGTCGGGTTAGACGCTGAGGTAAGACTTCAGCGTCGAAATTGGATCGCCGCCGGTAACGAGCGCTTCGCCGACGAGCACCACATCGGCGCCCGCCTCTCGATAGCGCTCGACGTCGGTGACGTTCAGCACGGCTGATTCTGCAACACGAATCACGCCTGCTGGGATCTGATCGGCGACGCGACCAAACAGCTCTTTGTCGAGCTCAAACGTGCTCAGGTTGCGCGCGTTGACGCCCACCAGCTGTGCGCCAAGGTCAACGGCGCGTGCCACCTCATCGGCCGTGTGAGTCTCCACAAGAGCCGTCATGCCGAGCTCTCGGGTAAACGCGTAGAGCGCTTCAAGTCGGTCCTGTGGCAGCGCGGCCACGATCAGCAGCACGAGGTCGGCGCCCGAAGCTCGGGCCTCTAGTACCTGATACTCGTCACCGATGAAGTCTTTGCGCAGCACGGGAATGCTGACGGCCTTGCGCACCGCTTCGAGGTCTGCCAGGGACCCCTTGAACTTACGCTCTTCGGTGAGCACACTCACGACGCTCGCACCGCCCGCCTCGTACTGCGCGGCGACTGCCTGCGGCTCGGCGATGGCGGCGAGGTCACCCCGCGAAGGGCTAGCGCGCTTCACCTCTGCGATCACCTTCATGTGATCGGCGGGCGAGAGGGCAGCCAGCGCGTCGAGCGCTGGCGTACGCGAAAGGGCGAGCTTCTCGAGCTCGCCGTAGGGCAGCCGCACACGGCGCTGGCGGGCGTCCTCAAGGGAGCCCGCCAGCAACTGTTCCAGCACCTTAGTCGTGCGACTTCGGCGTGTACTTGGGACCGTTGACCCCGTAGCCGGCCTTCGCGAGGATCCAGCCAAGAAGTGCGCCCACTGCGACAATGCCCGCTGACACCCACACCATGGTGGGGTTATGCAGGAAGAAGAAAACGGTGCCGCTTGCGACTCCGATCAGCATCACTACAACCGCCGTCCATGCGGCGGGCGAATCGCCGTGACCAGGTTCTTCGTGCTGGGTACTCATGAATCTCCTCTGAATGGGTGTGAACATCTCAAGCCTACCTGAAATTGGGCACGCACTCGCACCGTGCGTGGCCACCGGGTCAGTCCCGATTGGTGTCAGGCGCGTCTGACGCGTCCGACTCAGCCTCGGTCGGGTCTTCACCCTCACTCAGCGAGTCCCAGTCCGAGATCCGATCGCGCGATGCTTCCGGATCTTTTGCGGGCGAAGCTTCGTACTTGCGGCCCGCCACGGCCCAGCGGCCACTCACGAAGATGACGACGATGCCAGCGCACGCAGCGAGCACGCCCGCTCCAGCGGTGACAAATGACCAGGGCGTAAGGCTGTAGTCGAGCACCGATGCCAGGCCTGCATGCCCGGCAAGCCCCGTGAGCTCGGTGACGCGGGCCGTCATCGCTTGGACAGGGTCGGAGGCGGCTGTCACCGACAGTGCGGTGATGCCCGCGCCGAGCCCCGCCACCAGCACGCCGAGTACCCGGCGAAACACCGGTCCTGCGATTGACAGGGCGAGCGCTGCCGCGACGACCGCGATCGCGACCGGTGACAGGGCTGCATTGAGGTCGTACCCCGAGGGTGTCTCGGCTGCTCCGCCCTCGAGTGCAATCTCGATCCACGGCTGCGATCCCGCCCCGAGCGCGACCGCGCCCGCGATCGCGATGACGCCGAGCGTGAGTGGTTTAGCGCGCACTTTAAGCCCCCGTTGGTGTCGTTTGGGTGCCGCCCTCAAGCGGGACTGCCTCTGTCAGCTGGGCGAGCGAGTTAGCGATCGCAATCGCGCGCAGCGGCGCCGCGGCCTTACTCGCGCACTCGGCGTCTTCGCTTTCGGGCACCGAGTCGGCCACAATGCCTGCCCCGGCCTGCACCATCGCGACGCCGTCTTTAATGGTCGCTGTGCGAATCGCGATCGCGAGATCGGCCGCGCCCCCGAGCCCAAAGTATCCGACTACACCGCCGTATACCCCGCGCTGCACGGGCTCGAGTTCGTCGATGATCTGCAGTGCGCGCGGCTTGGGTGCGCCTGAGAGCGTGCCAGCGGGGAACGTTGCACGAAACACGTCGACCGGGTTCTCACCACGACTGATGCGCCCCTCAACGGTTGACACAATATGCATGATGTGGCTAAAGCGTTCAATGCGCATAAACTCGGTCACTTCGACGCTGCCCGGCTCGCACACGCGCAGCAGATCGTTACGTGCCAGATCGACGAGCATCAGGTGCTCGGCGCGCTCCTTTTCATCGGCGAGCAACTCGCGCTCGTGCCGCTGGTCTTCGGGCGTCGTGGCGCCTCGCGGCCGCGAGCCTGCGATCGGATGGGTCATCACGTGCCCATCGCTCTGCACTGTCACAAGCGCTTCGGGGCTCGAACCGACGACAGCGAATGCCTCACCCTCGGCATCCTCCAGCTGCAGCAGGTAGAGGTACGGGCTCGGGTTCAGGTGCCGCAGTACCCTGTACACGTCGAGCGGATCGGCCGTACAGGGGTGATCGAACCGCTGCGAAGGCACCACCTGGAAGATGTCGCCGTCAACGATGTACTGCTTAGCACGCAGCGTAGCCGCAATGAATTCGGGGGTCGTGGTGAGGCGATCCGGCGCAGCAATAGCCGAGCGATCGAGCGTGCCGAGCGGCGAGGGGGCCGCTTGGGCCAGGTCTGCCTGCAGCGCGTCGAGGCGACGCTGCGCGCTCTCCCACTGCTCGTCGGCCGTGGGTGCCGCGCCCCCCGCCGTCTCACCCAGCGCGTCGTCATTGAGCACATTGGCGAGCAACACAACGCTGCCTTCGCGGTGATCGATGACGACTAGCTCTGAGACAAAGCTGAGTGACTGCGTCGGCAGGCCGGGCCCCGCGGCTGGCCTGTGCTCGAGCTTCTCAAACTGCCGCACGGTCTCCCACCCGAGGTAGCCAACGAAGCCGCTCGCGAGCGGAGGCAGGCCGGGCACCTCGGGGGTGCGCCAGCGCTCGTAGACCGCGCGCAGCGCTTCGACCGGAGCGAGGTGCGCGACACCACCCGGCAAGAGCCGTTCCTCACTCAGCCCGCGGCCCTGGGCGGGCGCCCAGTGCGCCTGGCCGCCGCGCTCCCCCAGCACACCGAAACTACCGGCCCCCACGAAGCTAAAGCGTGTCCAAACCCCGCCCTGCTCGGCAGACTCCAGCAAGAACGTACCGGGGCGCGAGGCCGCCACCTTGCGATAAATACTGACCGGGGTGTCTGCGTCAGCGAACACCTCGCGGCAGACGGGAATAACGGCGTTGGTGGCTCGCGCGGCGTCGAAGGCCGCTCGCGTCGTCGTAAGGCTCACCGTTTCAGCCTACAGCTTACCGTCGGTGCTCGGGTCGCCCACGACGGCCGCAAGCTCGCGGCCGGTGAAGCAGGTGCGGGTGCCCGTGTGGCAGGCGGCCCCCAACTGGATCACACGCACGAGCAGGGTGTCACCGTCGCAGTCCATCTGGGCGCTGCGCACGTATTGCCGATGGCCAGACGTATCGCCCTTGCGCCAATACTCCTGACGCGAACGCGACCAAAATGTGACGCGCCCGCTCGTGAGCGTGCGCCGTGCAGCTTCACGGTCCATCCACGCGAGCATCAGCACGTCACCGGTTTCGTCATCTTGAATGATGGCGGGAACGAGGCCATTCTCGCCGAAGACGATGTGTGCGACGTCGTCGGTCACGCTGTCGCTCATGCTGTCGCCTCGGGCGCCGCATCCGGCAACCGCACCGTGTGACCTGCATCTGCGAGGGCACGTTTCACATCACTAATCGTAAAGTGGCCGTCGTGAAACACCGAGGCTGCGAGCACCGCGTCGGCACCAGCGTCCACGGCGGGCGCAAAGTGCTCAACCTTGCCCGCGCCGCCCGACGCAATGATCGGCACCTGCGCGATCTCGCGCACCAACCGGGTCAGCTCAAGGTCAAAGCCCGCGAGGGTGCCGTCGGCGTCCATCGAGTTGACCAGCAGCTCACCGGCCCCCCGCTCGACTGCCTCGCGGCACCACTCGAGCGCATCGAGGTCGGTCTCGCGCTTGCCGCCGTGGGTGGTCACTACGAAGCCGCTGGGGGTGCGCTCACTGCGCTTCACATCGAGCGACAGAACGATCACCTGTGATCCAAAGCGATCTGCAATCTCGCCCAAAACATCGGGGCGGGCGATCGCGGCACTATTGATGCCAATCTTGTCAGCCCCCACCCCGAGTAGCCGGGCGACGTCGTCGGCCGAGCGCACACCACCGCCCACGGTGAGGGGAATGAACACCTGCTCGGCCGTGCGGCTGACCACGTCGTAGGTGGTCGAGCGGTCATCGACGGTCGCGGTGACATCGAGAAAGGTGAGCTCGTCTGCCCCCTGCTCGGCGTAGCGTGCGGCGAGTTCAACGGGGTCGCCCGCGTCACGCAGATTTAAGAAGTTGACGCCCTTGACCACGCGGCCGGCCGCAACGTCAAGGCAGGGAATAACACGAGTAGCGATGCTCATTTGCTTACCCCCTACAGTCGCGCAGCGTGAATCGCGGTAACGATGATCGCCTTGGCGCCGAGCTCGTAGAGCTGGTCCATCACATCGTTTGCCTCGTCAGCGCACACCATTACGCGCACAGCCACCCAGTCTGGGTCTTTCAGCGGTGAGACTGTCGGTGACTCGCTGCCGCTCGCAATCTGGGTCGCTTGTTCGAGCTTGGCGTGCGGCAGGTCGTACTCCACCATCACGTACTTCCGTGCGACGAGCACGCCGCGCAACCGGCGCATGAGCCGTTCGATACCCGCATGCTCCGTGGGCCCTCCGATGAGCACGGCGGTCGACTCGAGAATCACGGGACCAAAGATGTCGAGGCCCGCGGCGCGCAGCGTCGCCCCGGTAGATACGACGTCTGCCACAGCGTCAGCGACGCCCAGCTGCACGGCAGACTCTACAGCGCCGTCGAGCTTCACGAGCGTTGCGATGATGCCGCGCTCACGCAAGAAATTGTCGACGAGGGTCGGGTAGCTGGTGGCGACCCGCTTGCCGGCCAGGTGTGTCAGTTCAGTAACCTCGCCGCCCGCGGGGGCCGCAAAGCGAAACGTCGAATCCGCGAAGTCGAGGTGTTCGATTTCGCGTGCAGCAGAGCCCGAGTCGAGCAGCAGGTCGCGACCGGTGATGCCCACATCGAGCGCGCCAGAGCCCACATAAGTGGCGATGTCGCGCGGGCGCAGGTAGAAAAACTCTACGTCGTTGCGCACGTCGGCGTGCACGAGCTTGCGGCTATCGCGACGACCGGAATAGCCGGCCTCCGCGAGCATCTCGGAGGCGATTTCAGACAGCGACCCCTTATTAGGGACGGCGATGCGAAGCATAAGTGTTAGTTCCTCACGGGTACGGCCGACGCGGCTTCACGCCGGCCACGGGATATTACAAAAGGCCGGAGAGCGTCAGCGCGCGGGGTGAGGCGCTGACGCTAGAGATGCGTGTAGACGTCCTCGAGGGAGAGTCCCTTGGAGAGCATGAGCACCTGCAGGTGGTACAGCAGCTGGCTGATTTCTTCGGCGCAGGCTTCGTCTGATTCGTGCTCAGCGGCCATCCACACCTCGGCGGCCTCTTCGACGATCTTCTTGCCAATCGCGTGCACACCAGCGTCGAGCCGCGCGACGGTGTCGCTGCCCTCGGGGCGGCTAGCCGCCTTTTCGCTCAGCTCGGCAAACAGCGTTTCGAACGTTTTCACGTCTCTACCCTATCGTGCGCGGCTTAGGCGCTGTGCACGTGAGCCGCGGCGGCGGCACGCAGGTCTGCAATGCGGTGCTCTGGTACGCCACCGTACACGGCTGACCCGGCTACGAACGTGTCGGCGCCAGCTTCTGCTGCCATGGCGATCGTGTTGACCGTAATACCGCCATCGACCTGCAGCCACACATCAAGCCCCAGCTTGGCTTTTGCCTCGGCGAACTTGCGCAGCTTCGGCATCATGTCGGGCATAAACGACTGCCCACCAAAGCCCGGCTCTACGGTCATCACGAGCACCTGATCAAACTCGGGCAGCAGTTCGAGATAGGGCTCCGGATCAGTACCGGGCTTCAGCGCGATGCCCGCGCGCGCACCCATGTCACGGAGCTTTCGGGCGAGTCGCACCGGGTCTTCGGTGGCCTCGGCGTGGAACGTGACGGAGTATGCGCCGAGTTCGGCGTAGCCGGGCGCCCAGCGATCGGCGTTAGAGATCATGAGGTGCATGTCGAGCGGAATCGGCGACACCGCCTGGATGCGCTCCACAATGGGAGGCCCCATGGTGAGGTTTGGCACGAAGTGGTTATCCATCACGTCGACGTGCACGAGGTCGGCGGTCGCAATCGCCTGCAACTCGGCCTCGAGGTTTACAAAGTCTGCGGAAAGAATGCTCGGGTTAATGCGCTGCTGGCTCACCCCATAAGCTTATGGGTTCGGTCGTGAAATCAACATTCGGTCTTCATCTGTCTCACGGTCGCCTAGGCTTGAGGGTATGAGTGATTCACCCGACCACCCAACTACGCCCGCGCAAGACCCCCAGCAGCCGCAGCAGCCACAGGCCGCAAACCCGGCAGAACCTACGCCGTCCTCTGCTGCTCCGGGCGGACTCGCGCCTTCACCCGGCATCGCGCCCCCGGCTGGCATGGCCGCTCCTGAGCTTTCGCAGCCTACCGAGCAGCCCCAGTTCGCGCAGCCCCAGTTCGCACAGGAGCCCACCGCTCCGCAGTACGGCCAGCCCCAGTTTGAGCAGGCGCAGTTTGAACAGGCGCAGTCTGAACAGCCGCAGTTCGCGCAGCCGCAGGACCCGACGCAGCCTCAGTTCGCACAGGAGCCCGCCGCACCGCAGTACGGCCAGCCCCAGTTCGCGCAGGATCCGGCAGCAGCCCAGTTTGCGCCCGCAGCGGGCGGCCCGGGAGAGCCCACCGCCCCCGGTGGTCCGGCAGGTCCGGGAGGACCCAAGAAGGGGCTCTCCACGGGCGCCATCATCGGCATCGTTGGCGGCGCGATCGCACTCATCATTTTGCTCGTCGTCGGCGGCCTATTCGCGTTCCGCGCGCTCTCGGGCCCCGCAGACAGTGGCGACTCCGCGGGCTCTGCCAGCAGCTCTGAGGGCAAGGCAATCAAGCGAGCAAAGACGCCCGACGGCACGATCGAGCAGTTCTTGAACGCGCTCGCCGAGGGCGACGCCAACACGGCACGCAAGCTCGCGGGCGGCGCCACCTCTGACGATCTGCTCTCTGATGAGGCCCTGGCAGCGCAGCTGAAGGTGGCCCCGATCACTGCCATCGAGGTCGACCCCGTCGTTGACGAGCCAAACGACTACGAAGCCACCGTCACCGCATCGTTTGACATCGGCGATACCACCGTCACGCGCGACTTCAAGCTGTGGAACTCGCGTGATTCGTGGGAGATCTCTGACGCACTCGTGAGCTTCTCGCTCGATGCGTTCAAGGGTCTCGAGCCGCAGGTTAACGGCATCGAGGTGCGCCCCAGCACGTCGCAGAAGGCGTTCCCCGGCGCCTACCAGATCTCGCTCGGCCTCGAGCAGTTCGAACTCGACAGCAAGGTCGACACCTTTGTGCTCGGCGATCGCAACGACGCCGACGCAATGTACAGCTTGAAGCCGCGACTCACCGAAGCCGCGACCGAAGAGTACCGCACCCTCGTGGCGGCCGCACTCACGAAGTGCCTCGAATCGACCACGTTCACGACCGACTGTGGCCTTGAGGTGTCGCAGGAGCTCAGCGGCGGCGAAAAGGTCATCGACGGCACGATCGTGCGCACAATCGGCACCGAGGGTGAAGCGAAGCTGAAGCGCCTCGAACCGACCACCAGCTACAGCGCTCCGACCGTTGTGTCGACCTACGACTACATCACGGTCACCACGACCGCGCAGGTCGACAACAATGGCACGACCGAAGAAGGCACCCTGTACGGCGGCGGCATGATGCTCACGCCCACCGTCGACTTCGCAGAGGCGAAGCCCAAGGTGACCTGGGAGTAATAACACCGGTTACGTGCGACAGGCGCACGCACACGACGGGCCCGGCAGCAATGCCGGGCCCGTCGTGTTTATTTTTGCGCCGGATCGCCCGGCGCCGCGCAACTACCGCGTGAAGAGCGCAATAAACATTGCGTCGGTGCCGTGGCGATGCGGCCACAACTGCACGCTGAGTTCGTCACCCGCGAGATCGATGTCTCCGCGCGCGAGAGTTGACACGGTCTGGCGCGCGTCGAGCTCCCGCAGGCCCTCGTGCCTGGCGAGCAGCCTGTCGACGCCCGCCCGAGTCTCGGCGAGGTGCGGTGAACACGTCACGTAGGCGAGCACCCCGCCGGGCTTCAGGTGTGCCACAGCGGCATCGAGCAGGTCAGCCTGCAGCTGGGTCAGCTCGGGCAGGTCGCTCGGTTGTTTGCGCCAGCGCGCCTCGGGCCTGCGCCGCAGCGCCCCGAGCCCTGAACACGGCGCGTCAACGAGAATTCGGTCGAACTCTTCGCCACCGTACGCTTCGTCTCGGCGGCCATCAAAGGAGACCACCTCTACCGTGTCGGCGACCGCTTCGACCGAGCTGCGCACGAGCTGGGCGCGATGCGGCGCCACCTCGTTCGCACGCACCGTCGCCCCAGCTGCCCGCGCCTCGGCTCCGAGCAGCGCACTCTTGCCGCCTGGGCCAGCGCACAGGTCGAGCCAGCGCTCGCCCGATGCGATCGGCCGCGCGCGGCTGAGCGCGAGAGCGGCGAGCTGTGAGCCCTGGTCTTGCACACGAAGTGCCCCCTCCGGGAGCCCCGCCGCCGCGATCGCGCGCGCCGGGTCTCCGCCCGCCAGCGTGTAGCCGACGGGCGAGAAACCAGACGCCACGATGACCGCATCGCCTTCTGGCCCGTGCTGCCTCTCGAGGTCTGCGCTCTCGCCGAACCCGGGCAGTAGTGCCAGGTTCACAAGCGGGGCGATATTGTCGGCTTCCAGCAGCGCCGGCAGTTCATCGCCGCGCCCCTCAGCTTTGAGCGCTGCGCGCAGCGCACGCAACACCCAGGCGGGGTGGGAGGTTTGGGCGGCGAGCGCTTGGTCCTTCGACGACGCCCCGGCCGCGATGCGCTCATCCCACTCCTCCGGTGCGACGCGGCCCACCGCGCGCAGTACACCGTTGACGAAGCCCGCGCCGCCGGGCGAAGCCACGAGGCGCTGCAGTTCAACGCTCTCGTTGACGGCCGCGTGTGAGGCTGTGCGCATGCCGAGCAGCTGGTGCACACCCAGGCGCAACACGTTGAGCGTACGCGGATCTACCTGTGCAACCTCACGGGCTGACGCAAGTTCAATAATGCGGTCGTATCGGCCGCGCCAGCGCAGCGTACCCGCTACTAACTCGGTGACGAGCCCCGCGTCGCGGTGATCAAGGCCCGCCTCACGAATACGTGCAGGCAGGGCGAGGTTCGCAAAAGCTTCGCGTTCGGTCACGTCCCGCAACACATCGTAGGCGGCGAGCCTTGCGGGTGACACCCGCGGCTTGCCCTGTTGACGTTTGGGCTGGCGACGCTGCGAATGCTGCTGTTGGCGCTGTGAGCGCTGCTCGCCGCTCATGCGATCACCGCGCTTCCGCCGCGGCCACGCAGCCAGTCGGCAGCAGCCATCGCGGGCTTACCCGCGGGCTGTACCCGCACGAGCTCGAGCGCTCCGTCAGTCAGCTGTAGCAGTACGCGGCCAGCGACGTGGGTCACTGATCCGGCGCGCAAACCCGACGCCGCAGCTGCCTCACCGGCCCCTGGCGCCGGGCGCAACTCGTGGAGCTTGAGCGGCGCGTCGTCGTGCAGTGCATAGGCGCCGGGCTCTGGCGTCATGCCAGCCCACTGCGCTAATACCTCGGCCGTGCCGCGCGCGAGATCCAGCTTGCCGTCTTCGCGGGTGAGTTTGTGCGCGTAGCTCGTCTCTCCCTGCTGCGGTACCCCGGCCGCGGGGTCGTGCGCAAGAGCCGTAATCGCTTCAAGCAGGGCGCTCGTACCAAACTGCGAAAGCTGGGTGAGTGCCTCGCCTGCACTCGTGCCTGGCGCGAACTCGTGAGCGTCGCGGCTGAGCACGTCGCCCGCGTCGAGCGCCGCCACAAGCCTGAAAGCGGTGACCGAGAGCGTCTGCTCCCCGGCGGCGAGCGCACGCTGCACGGGCGCCGCGCCGCGCCAACGAGGCAGGTCCGAGAAGTGGAGGTTGATCCAGCCGAGAGTGGGCAAGCTCAAGAGCGGCTCGCGCACGAGGCCGCCGTACGCGACGATCACGCCGAGCTCGGCGTGCAGTTCACGCGCCCACGCGAGGGCAGCGTCGTCGAGCCTGTTGGCTTTGAACACGGGCAGCCCGAGTTCTTCGGCGGCGAGCGCGACTGGTGAGGGGGTGAATACGCGCTTGCGCCCGAGTGGGGCGTCTTCTCGTGTAATGACGCCCGCAATGTCGTGCCCGTGCGCTGCGAGCGCACGCAGGCTGGGCACGGCGAACTCTGGGGTTCCGGCAAAAATGATCCGCATGGTTCTATTCTCTCAGGGCGGCAGTGCGTCAATGTGCTGGTACACTCAGCGACATGCATGCAGCGAGCCTCACCACCGTGAATTTTTGGTGGACCGTCTGAGGACGGTCTAGGCACGCAGCTGCATTTCCGACACCGCCTCTCGCTGGGCGGTGTTTTTTCGTCTCGAGTGGCGCAATGAAGCAAAGGATCCTTACATGTCACACTCTGATTCGCTCTCTCCCTACCGCGCGAACGCCGAGGGCTTTTTCGGTGAGTACGGCGGGGCGGCGCTGCCACCGCATCTCGCTGGCCCCATGGCCGAGGTCGCTGCGGCCTATGAGGAGGCCTCGGCTGACCCGCAGTTTCAAGACGAGTTGCAGGCGCTGCTTGCCAAGTATGTCGGCCGGCCGTCGCTCTTGTACTTCGCCCAGAACCTCACGAACGAGCTCGGCGGTGCCCGCGTGTACTTCAAGCGCGAAGACCTCAACCACACGGGCGCGCACAAGATTAACCACTGTTTGGGTGAGGCGCTGCTCGCAAAGCGCATGGGCAAGAAGAAGCTGATCGCTGAGACGGGGGCAGGCCAGCACGGTGTGGCACTCGCGACGGCGGCAGCGCTCGTGGGCCTCGAGTGCGAGATTCACATGGGTGCGATTGACGTGGCGAAGCAGCATCCCAACGTGGTGCGCATGGAGCTGCTCGGCGCAAAGGTCGTGTCGGTTGAAGAGGGTGGCCGCTCGCTCAAGGAGGCCGTCGATTCGGCGTTCGGTGTGTACGCGGCGGCGCCCGACGAGTATTTCTTTGCGATCGGCTCGGTCGTGGGGCCACACCCGTTCCCGTCGATGGTGCGCGACTTTCAATCGGTGGTGGGGCGCGAGGCGCGCGCCCAGATTCTCGAGGCAGAGGGCCGGCTGCCCGACCTGCTGATCGCCTCGGTGGGTGGCGGGTCGAACGCGCTGGGGCTCTTCGACGCGTTTCTCGCCGACGAGGGCGTGCGTGTGATGGGTGTCGAGCCGGGGGGCGAGGGCCTGGAGGGTGACCGTCACGCGGCGACGATGACGCTGGGAACTCCCGGCACCCTGCACGGCATGTTCACGAAGGTGCTGCAGACCGAATCGGGTGAGCCCTCGCCCGTGCACTCGATCGCGTCGGGTCTTGACTACCCCGGTGTGGGCCCGCAGCACGCGCACCTCGAAAGCCTCGGCCGCGCCGAGTACGTGTCGGTGTCGGACTCAGAGACGCTGGCGGCGTTTGAGACGCTGTCGCGGGTGGAGGGAATTATTCCGGCGCTCGAGTCGTCACACGCGATCGCGCAGGTGATCAAGGTCGCGCCGACCATGCCGAAGGACGCGATCATCATCGCGAATCTGTCGGGGCGTGGCGACAAAGACGTGGACTACGTCGCCGAGCTCATCAAACAGCAGCTCACCGCGATCTAGGAATTCGCGGTCGAGGAATCCGCGGCCTAGGAATCCGCGGCCTAGGAATCCGCGGCCTAGGAATCGAATACGCCGCGGTCGTCGAAACGCAAGCGTAGGGCCTCGGGGCGTGCTCGCCCCGGGGCTCGTGCTTTTGTGCGGGCGGAAGCGCCCGCCGCGTCCGCGACGAGCGCGCCCCGCAGCCGCGACGCCACCTCCGCACCGCGAGCGTAGTCGAATCGTACGATGGCGCGCACGAGCCCCGGCGGAGTTTTGCCGGGACCGCCAGCGGGCAGCTGTGTGGGGCCGAGGTGATCTACCCCCGGCATGCTTTGGAGAGCATCGAGCGCCCGGCCCACCTCTGCGTACCCACCGGTCACGCTCGCCACACGCACCGCCGGCGGATACCTGAGCTGGTGTCTGTCGTGCAGTTCTTGGTGCAGCCACTCTTGGGTGCGGCCGGTCACGAATGCGCGCACGGCGGGACCGCCGCCTGCCGCGAGCAGGCAGTGCCCGTCGGGGGCCGCGAGCGCCGCCGCGTTCTCCCACCAGCGCACGCAGTCCTCGGCCGAGCGCAGCGACTCTCGCGAGAGCAGCCGCTCGGCGTCGAGCAGCACGACCGCACGGTACCCGCCCGCCGCGAGCGGCTCGGCCCCGCGGGTTGCTACAACGAGTGCGGGCCTCGCGTCAACGCGTTCACGCGCGTGTTCGCCATCACTCAGAAGTATGCGGGCGCCCGCGAACTGTCGTTCAAACTGTTCGACTGTGCGCTCTGACCCCATGCCACGTTCGACGAGATACCGGCCGTTGCACTCACTGCAGTGCCAGGTGGCGGCGTTCGTGCCACACCAGCGGCACGCCGCGCGCTGCGCCGAACGAAACCCGATGGGCCCCTGGCAGGCCAGGCAGCGAGCAAGCTCACCGCAGTCGTGGCATGCCGCTATCGGCGCGTATCCCGGGGTCGCCACCTGCACGAGCACGGGCCCGGACTGCAGCGCTTCTCGGATGGTACGCGCTGCGATCTCGGGTACGCGGCCCGCAAATGCGTCGGGCGTCATCGCAGCATCGGCGTGCAGAATGCGTGTGCGCTTGGGTGGGTTCTGCTGGGCCCGCACATACCCAATGTCGATGAGGCGTTGTACCTCGGCGCTGCGGGCGTGCGCGCCAAAGAACAGCCCGGCTCCGGCCTGCCCTGCACGTACGAGCGCCGAGTCTCGCGCGTGCACGTACGGTGCGAGCGGCTCGGCAAGCACGGGATCACCATCGTCCCACAGCAGGATCGCGCCGAGCGCGTGCGCGGGGGCGTAGACCGCTGAGCGGTTGCCGACGATGATGCGCGGTTCGTGGTCGAGGGCGCGCAAGAACCCGGCGTAGCGCTCGCCGTTTGACTGCCGCGAGTCGACGCGCACCACGTCTTCGTGCCCGAGCGCGGCGAGCGCATCGCGCAACTGGTCGAGGTCGCGCCAATCGGGCACGGCACAGATCACGCTGCGCCCCGCCTCGTACACCGCCATGGCGATGCGGGCGTACTGCGCTGCCCACCCGCCCACCCACTCGCCCGTGTGTAACCGTTCGGGGCCGTGGGAGGCGGTGAGCGCAAGCCTCGCGCCCGTAAGCAGCTCGTGCGCGATCACTTCTTCTGCACTGGGCTCACGATCGAGCGTGACCGGGGCAGTCCCTGGCTCCGGATCCCCCTCGGCCGGCACCTCAGCAATGTGCTGTTTCTCGACCCGTACCATGCGCTGCGGGATCGCGAGACGCAAAATGTCGCCCGCCGAGCCACCCGCCCGGTCAGCGACCGCGCGGGCCACCCGCCACACCTCAGGGGTGAGGAGCGGCACCGGAGACACGATGTCGGCGATGGGGGCGAGTTCGCCGCCAAACTCGCTGCGCTCGGCAAACTCGATGACGTAGCCAAAGCTCTTGCGATCCTTCGACCGAAACGGCACCCTCACCCGGTGCCCCACCCGCAGCTTGTCGTGCAGCTCGGCAGGTACCGCGTAATCAAACAGGTGGTCGAGCTGTGGGAGCGCCGAATCGAGCAGCACACGAGCGACCCTGCGTTCCCCCGGCTGCTCGGCTTCTTCGATTCCGGCGCTCACCACACTCCCTTTATTTGACGCTAGACGCCCGCAGCGGCACGCAGCTCGGCGACGCGGGGCGTTGCCTCCCACGTAAACTCGGGCAGTTCACGGCCGAAGTGTCCGTACGCACTTGTCGCAGCATAGATGGGGCGCAGCAGTGCGAGGTCACGAATAATCGCGAGCGGGCGCAGATCAAAGACCTCACGTACGGCAGCTTCGATGCGCTCGCGCGGTACCGTTTCGGTGCCGAATGTTTCGACGTACAGCCCCACCGGGTGGGCGCGGCCAATCGCGTACGCCACCTGCAGCTCGGCACGCTTCGCGAGCCCCGCCCGCACAACGTGCTTAGCTACCCAGCGCATCGCGTAGGCGGCCGAGCGGTCGACCTTTGAGGGGTCCTTACCGCTAAAGGCACCGCCGCCGTGACGGCTCGTGCCGCCGTAGGTGTCGATGATGATCTTGCGACCGGTGAGACCGGCGTCGCCCATCGGGCCACCAATCACAAACGGGCCTGCCGGGTTAATGAAGATGTCGGCGTGATCGCTCAAGAGATCGACCCGGCCGAGCACGGGGCGAATGACCTCGCGCTCAATGACCTCGCGCAGCGCAGGCTGTGAGATGTCGGCGTGGTGCTGTGTCGAGAGCACGATCGCTTCTACGCTTGCGGCGCGATCGCCGTCGTAACCGATCGTGACCTGCGTTTTACCATCGGGGCGCAGCTCGGGCACGATGCCCGCTTTGCGCACCTCGGTGAGGCGTTCTGCCATGCGGTGGGCGATCCAGTTGGGCAGCGGGTGCAGCTCGGGGGTCTCGTCCGTGGCATAGCCAAACATGATCCCCTGGTCGCCCGCGCCCTGTGCGCTGAGCGGATCAACTTCTTCCGCTGATGTGCGTACCTCGAGCGACGAATCCACACCGCCCGCGATGTCGGGCGACTGCTGCCCGATCGACACCGAGATGCCACATGACGCGGCGTCAAATCCCATCTCGGAGCTGGTGTACCCAATGTCGCGGATCGCCTCGCGCACGATCTGCGGGATCTCGACGTAGCCGCTGGTAGACACTTCGCCCGCCACGTGTACGAGCCCTGTCGTGACCATCGTCTCGACCGCGACGCGGGCGCCCGTGTCTTGCTCGATCATTGCGTCGAGAATCGAGTCAGAGATGCGGTCGCAAATCTTGTCGGGGTGCCCTTCGGTAACGGACTCAGAGGTGAACTGGCGCAGTGGCACGGGGGCTCCTAGCAGTGCGAGCGAAAAATGAACGTGGGAAAACAGCGGTGGCGCCGGATCCCTCCAATAAGGGTATCCGACGCCACCGACATCGCTGCTTTCGCGGCGAAGTGTTACTTCGTGCAGGCGAACCTGCGTACGATTACGCTTCTTCGCCAGCCTCGAGGGCTTCGTCAGCAAGCTCATCGTCTTCAAGCTCAGCGAGATCTGATTCCTCGATGGGCTTCATTTCAAGCTTGCCCTCGACGATCTCGTGCAACGCGATCGACAGCGGCTTGTCATCGACCGACGAGTCGACGAGCGGCCCGACGTTATCGAACAGGTTGCCATCGTGCAGATCCGTGTAGTAGTCGTTGATCTGGCGGGCGCGCTGTGAAGCGAACACCACCAGCGCGTACTTAGAATCCACCTTTTCGAGCAGATCGTCGATCGGCGGGTCGATGATGCCGTTGGGGTTGGCCATGTACACACTCCTCTAGTAGACCTGTCTATCTTACCCGAGGAATGCTGCCAGTGGGGCGCGGCCGACTTTTAGGCCGGGCCCCGCCGATCCGGAGCGCGTGAATGCTAGCCCAGAAGCGACCGAATCACGACGTGGCCGCGGCCCGTAGACACCCGTGTCCAGGTGAGGGTGCGCGTGACGCGCGCAGGCTCCTCCCCCAAGAAACCCAGCGCCTCAGCTGCGAAGGCGGCAGCAGCGGGCACACCCGGGGCCACTTCGGCCCCCCACACCGACGCGCGCACCTTATGCACGACGGCCTCGCCGGGGTCCTGCGGCAGCGCTTCGGCAACCCGCGCGATTCCTGCCTCGGCGACGGCGCTGAGTGACGAGGCGTCGATCGCGCCGGCAGGCTCCCATCCGGCAGCGGGGGGCAGTACGCCCGTCCAGGCCGCCATCGCGGGCACGTCGGGCAGCTCGAGCGCAAGCCCGATGATGCCTAGCCGAGCGATGCGATCGAGCAGCGCGCGCCCCTGCACCGTGACGTCGATGGGTGTCTCGGGCGTGTGAGCGAGCGCAAAGGCGCGCATGACGAGCACGACGGGCACCGAATCCGTGATGCCCATGGGGGCCTGCGTGCAGCCGTATACCGCGAGCACACCGCCGCGGGTCACCATGCGCACCTCGGGCTTACCCGCCCGCTGCAAACGTTCGAGAAAGATGCGCAGGTCGTCGCGCGTGGCATGGTCTAGGAGAGCGAGTGTGGCGGCCATCCCACGAGCCTACCGGGGCGACCTGCGCTGAAAGCGCGCTAGTGTTGAGGCACCGCCCGTGCAACCCACTCAGGAGGACTCAATGACCGCGTTTCCAGACCTGCTCGCGATGCTTTCGGTGCTCGATTCGGGCGCTAGAACGACCGAGGATATTCTGACGGGGCCCGCATTTCCCACCCCGCACGGTCGGTCGTTTGGTGGCCAGGTGCTCGGGCAGGCGATCTCGGCGGCAGGCACCACTGTGCCCGAAGACCGCCAGATTCATTCGATGCACGGCTACTTCTTGCGCCCGGGCAACAGCGAAGAGCGCATGACCTTTGAGGTCGCAAGGCTCTATGACGGGCGTTCGTTCTCGACACGCCGCGTACAGGCCTACCAGGGCGGCGACGTCTTGATGTCGATGATCTCGTCGTTTCAGGAAGACGACCCCGGGGTCGAACACCAGGAACCGATCGACCTGTCTGACGTGCCCGACCCCGAGTCGCTTCCGAGCGTGTGGGAGAAGTATGGCCACCTCGCTGGCGACGGCCGGGCCTCTTGGGTAATGAATCGCCCATTCGATTTTCGCTACGTCGAGTCAGACATCATCTTGCGCGTGCCCGAGCGCACCAACACGCAGCGGGTGTGGATGCGCAGTCGCGATAACTTCGACGCGTCAGCGCTCTTGAACGCCGCAGCGCTCGCGTTTGGTAGCGACTACTTGCTCCTTGAACCCGTCGCACGCCAGCACGGTATCCCCTGGGCCACTCCCGGTATGCGCGCAGCGAGTCTTGACCACGCGATGTGGTTTCACCGGCCGTTTCGTGTCGACGAATGGCTGCTCTACGAACTCGAGTCACCGACTTCGCAGGGCGGCCGCGGCCTCGCCACGGGCCGCTTCTACGATCGCGACGGTGCGCTCGTTGCGAGCGTTGCGCAAGAGAGCATGTTCCGCGTTCCCGAGGCGTAGGGCACGGGCAGCGCGTAGCGCGTGCCGCTCGTGTGCCGACGTAGGCGCGCTAGGCGCGCCGCATCGACACCGGCGCGTCACACCACGGCTCAACGGCGGCGCGCCCCGCTTCAGACAGCCGGATCGGGCGCATTGTCTCGCCATCGACGATGACGATGTGGGAGATCGCCTTTGCGACCACCGTGCGCTCGGAGTGCGCACCGTCGATGATCTCGTAGTGCACTTCAAGGCTCGAACCACCGAGTTTACCCACCCAGAGCTCGACGGTGATCGGCTGCGCCGAATACTCAAGTACGCGAGCGTACTCGATCGTTTGGCTGGCCACGAGCATTTTGGGACCTAACGGGTCGCCACCACGAAAATGCTGCTCCATGCCGGTCTTCTCACGCCCTGAACCGAGCCAGAAAGTGCGCACGCGTGCCTCTTCAAGGAACCGTGCAAAAGCAACATTGTTCACGTGCCCGTAGGCGTCCTGGTCGCCCCAGCGCAGCTCCATGTCAATGTGTGTGCGAGCCATGGGTAATACCTCTTCTCGTGCCGCGAGTTCAAAACGAAACGCCACGGGCGCGGCTCCCCGTGTCTACAGGAGGAGCCGCGCCCGTGAGCGATATTAGTCGCGTGTGAGCTTGCGGTAAGTCGCGCGCGACGGCTTCGCAGCGTCGGCGCCGAGCCGCTCGACCTTGTTCTGCTCGTACGCTTCGAAGTTACCCTCGAACCAGTACCAGCTCGAAGGATTCTCCTCGGTGCCCTCATACGCGAGAATGTGAGTCGCGATCCGGTCCAGGAACCAACGATCGTGCGTAATGACCACAGCACAACCGGGGTACTCCAGGAGCGCGTTCTCAAGGCTCGTGAGGGTTTCAACATCGAGGTCGTTCGTGGGCTCATCGAGCAGCAACAGGTTGCCGCCCTGCTTGAGCGTGAGCGCGAGGTTCAATCGGTTGCGCTCACCACCAGAGAGCACACCAGCAGGCTTCTGCTGATCCGGGCCCTTAAAACCAAACGTCGAAACATACGCGCGCGACGGGATCTCGACGTTGCCGACCTGAATGTAGTCGAGACCGTCAGATACGACCTCCCAGACGGTCTTCTTGGGGTCGATGCCGCCACGAGTCTGATCGACGTAGCTGAGCTTGACGGTCTCGCCAATCTTCAGGTCGCCGCCGTCGAGCGGCTCAATGCCCACGATCGTCTTGAACAGCGTTGTTTTACCCACACCGTTCGGACCAATGATGCCGACGATGCCATTGCGAGGCAGCGTGAAGGAGAGCCCGTCGATGAGCGTACGCCCGTCGAACCCCTTATTCAGGTTCTTGGCCTCGAGCACCAGATTGCCCAGGCGCGGGCCTGCGGGAATCTGAATGTCCTCGAAGTCCAACTTACGAGTGCGCTCGGCTTCGGCAGCCATCTCTTCGTAGCGCGCCAGACGCGCCTTCGACTTGGCCTGGCGGCCCTTAGCGCTCGACCGAACCCACTCGAGTTCTTCTTTCAGGCGCTTCTGCAGTTTCTGGTCCTTCTTGCCCTGCACCTCCAGGCGCGCGGCCTTCTGCTCGAGGTACGTGGTGTAGTTGCCCTCGTACGGGTACAGACGACCGCGGTCGACCTCACAGATCCAGGTGGCAACGTGGTCTAGGAAGTAACGATCGTGCGTCACCGCCATGACAGCGCCCGGATACTTCGCGAGGTGCTGCTCAAGCCACAGCACACTCTCGGCGTCAAGGTGGTTCGTGGGCTCATCGAGCAGCAGCAGATCTGGCTTCTCAAGCAGCAGCTTGCAGAGTGCAACTCGGCGTTTCTCGCCGCCCGAAAGGTTCTTAACGATCGCGTCAGACGGCGGGCAGCGCAGCGCGTCCATCGCCTGTTCGAGCTGACCTTCAAGCTCCCAGCCGTCGACAGCGTCGATGGCTTCTTGCAGCTCACCCATTTCGGGGAGCAGCTTGTCGTAGTCTGCGTCGGGGTTCGCCATCTCGGCCGAGATCTCGTTGAACCGGTCAAGCTTGCCCTTGATGTCTGCGACGCCCTGCTCGACGTTGGCGAGCACGGTTGCCTCTTCGTCAAGCTCGGGCTCCTGCATCAGGATGCCAACGGTGAAACCGGGCGTGAGGTGCGCCTCGCCGTTCGACGGCGTGTCGAGACCCGCCATGATCTTGAGGATCGTGGACTTACCGGCGCCGTTCGGGCCAACGACGCCAATCTTGGCGCCCGGCAGGAACGCCATCGTAACGTCGTCAAGAATCACCTTGTCGCCGTGCGCCTTGCGCGCGCGAACCATCTGGTAAATGTACTCAGCCATATACTTTTTTTGAGCGCGAAGGCGCCCAGAACTCCCTTATGCAAAGACGGTGTGTTGCAGTTACCTCTACTGTAGTCTGCCTCGCTGGCTGGCTGCTACGGCTTCGCACCGGATCACGCGTCGCACGCTCTTCTTGGAAGCCTGCGCTACCAGGTAATTGGGGCGGTCTCTCCGATCAAGCAGATCGTATTCTCGGGCCCCACCGCAGGCACTGCCTCCGCAACAAAGCTGCGGTCAGAGGTAACCACCTGCCCGACGAGACAGCTGTCTTGCAGCAGCACTGAAACAAAAATGTTGTCGGCTTCGAGACCGGTCTCGGACCGGTCGAAGCTTATCTGCATCACGCTCTTGTCGAAACCGGCCGCAATCACGGCGCGCGAAATTGGCTCCCCTTTGATCGTACCGTCTCCCGCCGCGTAGTCGCGCAGCACTTCGGTGAAGTAGGGCAGGTTCTCCTCTGCTGTGCCGCCGGCAATCAGCTCAGGATCGGTAGCAGGGACCGCGGGGGCTTCGCGCTTCGGCGCTTCAGGCGTCGGCCCTTCCAAGATCGCACATGCGGGGAGCACAGTAACTGCGGCGACAGCGATAGCCAGCGCAGCGTTGCGCAGGCCAATTCGCTCACGCTGTAAGGTAGCGCGCGTCACGCGAGCAGAGCTTTTCTTGGTGCGATAGGTCACGAGTCCAGTCTATGCAGGTTCTGCCAAGGGCCAGCGCATCGACTCGTCCACAGGCTGACCTTTTGCGCGACTTGACAGCATTATCCACAGATTGCTTTTGTGTGGCCTACGCGCACCCCGAATGATGCACGCTAGAGGCGAACGGGGAACCCGGCACCTGCACGGCCCGGGTTTCTCGTTCACCCGGCCCGAGCACCGCCCGGGTTCGCTGAAAACGATTCGCGAAGGAGCGATTCACATGCACACTCAAGTTTGCGTCGTTGGCACGATAGCCACCGACCCGAAGCTCACCCAGACAGCAGGTAAGTCCGCCTTCTGTTCGTTCCGTTTGGCCTGCAACGAGCGCCGCTACGACGCTGAGAAGAAAGAGTGGGTCGACACAGAAACGAACTGGTACACGATCAACTCGTTTCGCGGTCTCGCCGAGCATGCGGTGGTCTCATTCAAGAAGGGTGACCGCGTACTCATCAGTGGACGGTTGCGCGTGCGCGACTGGGTCACGCACGACAACAAGTCAGGCACGTCGGCAGTCGTTGAGGCAGACGCGCTCGGACACGACCTGCGGTGGGGCACGACCACTTTCAAACGCATGGCCGCCACCGCTCCGGTCGACGAAACCACACTAGACCAGGCATCGGCGGGAGCCGCTGAAACAGCGGGCCTGGCACAGTCAGCTGAGGCAGCCGAGGCTTCGAACTCGGAATCTAAAGATCAGGCGTTGACACAGAGCGGGTCCGACAGATTCGCCTCCGATGAAGTCTCGACCGCACCCGCTCTGGCGCCGTTCTAACGTTCTGTGCCGCGTGCCAAACCCTAGTTCGTGAGATAGGCGCTAAATTTGGCGCGAATCTTATTGACCTTCGGCACCGCTACAGCGAGACAGTACCCCTGGGTAGGGTTCTTGGCGAAGAAGTCTTGGTGGTGTTCTTCTGCCGGATACACCGTGCCCAGCGGTTCAATGGTGGTGACGACTTCTGCCGGCCACCAGTCCCGTGCACGGGCACGGGCGGCTTCGAATAGCTCCCGCTGTTCCTCGCTCGCGTAAAACATCGTCGAGCGGTACTGGGGGCCAACGTCGCCGCCCTGTCTGTTGAGCTGTGTGGGGTCGTGCATCGTGAAGTACGCATCGAGAATAATTTCGACGGGCACCACCTCGTCATCGAAGCTGACCGCGACCGCTTCTGCGTGCCCCGTATGGCCGGTGCAGACGGCTTCGTAACTGGGGTCAGGCGTTGAGCCGCCCGTGTAGCACGACAGCACTTCGGTGACACCGCGCAGCGGCCGATATGCCGCGTCCAGACACCAGAAGCAGCCACCCGCGAGTACAAACGTGTGAATCATCGATTTTCCCTCCACCATCCATCATCGGGCGTGACCGGAAGTCTGCGTTTGTGTTCGCTCCCCCGGTATCGCCGTTCCACATTCTCACGTGTATCTGCAGAGACGGGTTCACCCTGCAAGTAGGCATCAAGCTCAGCGTAGGTCACTCCGAGGCTGTCTTCGTCAGCCTGGCCTGGCTCACCGTCGAGAAGGTCAGCCGTTGGAATTTTCTGCCACAGTCGGTCAGGTGCACCGAGCACGCGCAGCATCGCAGCGCCCTGCCCTTTGGTCAGCCCCGCTAGGGGTGTCACGTCGGCTGCTCCGTCACCAAACTTCGTGTAGAACCCCGTCACGGCTTCGGCCGCGTGGTCAGTGCCCAGTACGAGCAGGGCTCGGTCGCCGGCGATGGCGTACTGCGCGATCATGCGCATACGGGCTTTCACATTGCCGCGATTGAAGTCACTGATCTCACCCCCACGAACTGCGACGGCGCCTGATGTTTCGACCGTTGCCGCCAGCGCAGCCGTGGCGGGAGCGATGTCAACGACAACGCTCTCATCAGGTGCGATGAAGTCGAGCGCCAGCTGAGCGTCGGCTTCATCGTGCTGTACGCCGTGCGGCAGTCGCACGGCAACGAAGGTCGCGTCGTGCCCGGCCGCGCGCAGGCGTTCAACCGCGAGTTGGGTAAGCCGGCCAGCGAGCGACGAATCTTGCCCTCCTGAGATGCCCAGCACATAACCCCGAACTCCGGGAATGCTAAGCGCGTAGTCACACAGAAATGCGACTCTGCGTTCAATCTCGGCCGCCGGGTCAATCGTGGCCCGCGCTCCGAGAGCGTTCATAATTTCTTGCTGCCGACTGGTCACAATGACACTCTACTCCGGGCGGCTGAGCCACACAGCGCGCCCGCTCAGGCCACGCCAGAATGCCCAGCAGACCAAGCGAATCAAGCGAATCAAGCAGTGGAACTCAGTCAGCGGCGCAGGGATTCACCCCGCGGCAAACAATTTGGTGCAGCATTCGTGGGAGTAGTTCAGCGCTTAGAACGGCACAGCTTTATCGCCACCAGGGGTGTCGCCTTCACTGCGTCCGCACTCGTTAGCGTCGGATTCGGATCCGGCGTTGGCGTGTTCCTCGGTGTGAGCACCAACGCTAGGTTTCGTAGTGTCACCAGCTTTGTTGTTGGCGGCGTCGTCCCATTCGTGTTCACCGAACGGGTGCTTGCGGGTGTGCTCGTCGGCGAGAGCCTGCACATCGGGCGGTTCGAGCGCGGTGCGAAACATCACCCGCGAGGGCGGCTCGGTGCGATACTTACGACCCGATGGGAACGTCCACGTGAAGTCACCGTTGTCGCCCTGTACGGGGAGGCACCCGCCGTGGTGTTTAATCACATGGTGACCGCGGCAGGCGGCGCCGACATTAGTGAGCGAGGTGGAGCCGCCGTCTTCTGCGGCGACCGTGTGGTCGATGTCGCACCGGTAAATCGGCAGAGTACACCCCGGGAACCGGCAAGACGTGTCTCGCGCCGCCAAATTCCGTTTCAAGTGGGCGGGCACCCGGTAGCTATCGACCGTGAGAATGTCACCGACGGTGGTGTTGCCGCTGTTCACGGTGCCGCAGCTACCGCAGATCGTCGTGTCGGTGCTGGTCCCTGTTCCGGTGCCGTCGGTGACGGTGATGATGTCCCAGCTGGGAGTGTCGTGCAGGATTCTTACCGCGGTGTCGGTGTCGATGGGGCCGACTCCCACGAGCTCGGGCTGGAACCCGCGCGTGAGCTCAGCCTTGCAAACGTTGCGCTCGGCTGCAGAGGTGTCAATGGTGTCAGCAGTGCTGGCGGAGCCAGCGGTATCGAGGCGGCCCGTGAGCGAGACCGGCACGAGCACCTGCACCCGCGCGGTGACCCGCAACCCGAGCCGCTTGCGCCCTGCCGTGCGGCCCGTACCTGCAACCCCAAAGCTCGCACCGGCCACGTCAGCGCCAGTCGCATCAGCACGAGTCGCATCAGCGCCACCCACTCCAGCGTCAGTCACGTCAGCGCTAGCCAGATCAGCGTCGCTCACATCAGTACCGTAGAAGTCTTCATCCGTGAGGTCACCATGCGCCAGCAGCGCGACCAGACTATCGGCCCGCGCCTCACCCAGCGGCCGTTTCAGCGCCGACACCGCGGCCGCCGAAAGTGGCGTGCCGGCCGCTTCGGCCGCCTGTTTGCCCGTGGACGTGTCGCGTTCTTGGAGGAGTTTCGCGTACTGGGTGACACGATCAAAAATGACGTGCGCTTCAAAACTCGTGACGACCGCCTGCACCTGGCACATGCCGTCATCGAGCTCGACCAGGCGCACATGCCGGTCACGCTTAGCCAGCTGATGCCGCTCATCAAACGTCACCCCGGCCAGCTTCTCGGCCATCCGCTTCGCCGTCGGAGCCACCTTAGGCGCGGTATCGCGCTTCGCGTGCACCACCAGCGCCCGATCAAGCAGCGCATACCGGCGCGCCACCTCACGCGCCACCGCGGCCTCATCATAGGCCGCGCCACCCGCGTTCCCTTCGGGTGACTCACTGCTGGGCGCGCCGGTACCCGCTGGCTCACCGTCACCGGTCATGCCGTCACCAGTCGTGCCGCCACCAGCCGCGGCAGCGGCCGCGTCGCTGGAGGTTTCGTCGGCTGCCGCGGCAGCAACGACGGCGTCTGTGTCGCTACCTGTGGCAGCGTCAGCTTGAGCGCTTGCTTGGGCGGCTGCTTGAGCAGCAGCCTGGTGGCCGATGACGCGGCCCGCGTTCACCAGGCCCCGCACATGCTGGTCGGTAACCTCACCCTTCGCAAGCGCCCCCAACATGACCGGGCAGCGCTCGACCGCATCAACGGCATGCGACATGTCATGCCCCACCCGACCCTCGGGCACCCGCAACGCGGCCGCGATCTCGGCCCGCACCACCCGATACGACCGATCACGCCACACCTGCGCACCCCGCGGAAGCCTAATCACGGGCCACCCAAACGACTCACCACCTGCGCTCGTGCTCGTGTCGCCGTAAGTGTCGCCGTAAGTACCGCCACCGGTGCTCGGCTGAGCTTCCCTCGCAGCGATACTCGCACGCACGACCGCTTCGTCGGTCACAAACGTCGGCTGCTCCGCTGACGAAGCGCCCGCTGCATCCTCAGCGCCCTCGGTGCCATCGCCCTCGGCGTCATGACCCTCGGCGCCGGCATCGTCGTCCTCGCCCGGCGCGGGCTTGAACGGCCAGTCCCCCTCGGCTTCCGCCAACTTGTACGCCTCAGCCAGCAGCACCGTCAGCTCGGCTTGCAGCGCCCGCATGCGCGCGTCTACATCTACGACCCGGGAGACCAGGTCGTTCAATCGCCCCCGGTTGGGGCTTTCGGCACTGAATGGATGTTGCATGATTCCATTACAACAGGGACCTACGACATCCGTGTTTACCGTTGAAAATATGCGGAAGTTGAACGCTTCTGCGGTGTTGTGGATCCTGCGACTCCTCCGTCGCGCAGGATGACAGGGTGGGGAATGCGCAGGATGACAGGGTGGGGAGTGCGCAAGATGACAGGGTGGGGAGTGCGCAGGATGATACCGCCGTACCCTCACACCGAAGCCGCTACGCGATGAGCTCCTCGAGTGGCAGCAGACAGCGCGGGCCGAGCAGCCCCTTGAGTTCACCAAACAGGTCAGCTGACACCCGCACCTGCAGCGGCACTTCGAACACGCGCACCGCCGTGGCGGTGAGTAGGTTGAGCCGCACCTCACTGTCGCCGCGGTGGCGCCCCAGGGTTCGTTTGAGCTCCTCCATCAATTCCTCAGTGGCCTTCGTGTCTGACAGTGTCAGCGTTAGAGTCGTCGCGTCGTCTTGTACCACCGCGTCAATCGGCTTTACCCCGTAGGCATGCATGGACATGCCGTCGTCGCGGGCCTTGAGCTTGCCTCGCAGCGCCACAATGGTGTCGGCCTGCAGCAAATTCCCAAACTCTTGGTAAGACTTGCCCATAAACAGCGCTTGGATCTCACCCGAGAAGTCTTCGACCGTCGCCATGCCGTACAGATTGCCAGACTTGGCGGTGCGGTGTTCCACGCTGGTAAGCAACCCCGCCACTGTCACAATTTCGCCGTCCATCCCCGCCATCGCGTCGGGGTTGGTAATCTGTGCAACGGTCGCTGAAGCTTCCTTTGAGATCGCCTGTTCAAGGCCGCGCAACGGGTGATCCGATACGTACAGCCCCAGCATTTCGCGTTCGAAGGCGAGCTTGTCCTTCTTCGTCCATTCGGGTCGATCTGGTACCTGCGACACCGGCTCCGGTTCACCCTGCTCTTCAGCCACCTCTGCGAAGAGGCTGTCGAAGTCAAACCCGACGTTACCCTTTTCGGCGTCGCGCTTTTCTTTGACTGCGCTCTCAATCGCGGTCTCGTGGATCTCGACGAGCGCGCGCCTCGTGCCCCCGAGGCCGTCGAAAGCCCCGGCCTTAATAAGCGACTCAATGGTGCGCTTGTTGAGAGCCGGGATCGCAACTTTCTTGAGAAAGTCATGGAAGCTCTCGAACGCACCGTCTTTTTCTCGGGCGGTACGAATTGCTTCGACGACGTGGCCACCCACGTTACGAATCGCGCCCAGGCCGAACCGAATGTCTGAGCCCACCGCCGAGAAGTCAGCAAACGAGTCATTCACCGCGGGTGGCAGTACTTTGATACCCATGTGGCGGCACTCGTTGAGGTACAGCGCAAGCTTGTCTTTCGAATCCCCCACGCTCGTAAGAAGCGCTGCCATGTACTCGGCGGGGTAGTGCGCTTTCAGGTAGGCCGTCCAGTAGCTCACCACGCCATAGGCGGCCGAGTGGGCCTTGTTAAAGGCGTAGTCAGAGAAGGGCAGCAGAATGTCCCACAGCGCTTTGATCGCTGGATCCGAGAAGCCGCGCTCGCGCATGCCCCCGCTGAAGCCCGCATACTGTTTGTCGAGCTCAGACTTCTTCTTTTTGCCCATGGCGCGGCGCAAAATGTCTGCCTGGCCCAGTGAGAATCCCGCGACCTTCTGCGCGATCGACATCACCTGCTCTTGGTAGATGATGAGGCCATAGGTTGTGCTCAGCACATCTTGGAGCGGTTCCTCGAGTTCAGGGTGAATCGGGGTGATGGGCTGCAGCCCGTTTTTGCGCAGCGCATAATTGGTGTGCGAGTCCGCGCCCATCGGGCCGGGACGATACAGCGCGAGCACTGCCGAGATATCTTCAAAGTTATCGGGCTTCATGAGACGCAGAAGGCCGCGCATGGGGCCACCATCGAGCTGAAACACGCCCAGCGTGTCACCACGGGCCAGCAGCTCATACGATGCGGTGTCGTCGAGTTCAAGCCTCTCGAGGTCGAGCTCTTCGCCGCGGTTGAGGCGAATGTTCTCGAGCGCATCAGAGATGATCGTGAGGTTACGCAGGCCCAAGAAGTCCATCTTGATGAGCCCGAGTCCCTCACAGGTCGGGTAATCAAACTGGGTCACGATCTGGCCGTCTTGCTCACGCTTCATGAGCGGGATGATGTCGATCAGTGGGTCACTCGACATGATCACGCCAGCGGCGTGCACGCCCCACTGACGCTTCAGCCCCTCGAGTCCGAGCGCCGTCTCGTACACCTGCTTTGCCTCGGCGTCGGTGTCGATCACGGCACGAAACTCGGCCGCTTCTTTGTATCGGGCATGCTTCGGGTCGGTGATGCCCGAGAGTGGAATGTCTTTCGCCATGACAGCGGGCGGCATCGCCTTTGTCAGCTTCTCACCCATACCGAACGGGAAGCCCAGTACGCGCGAGGCGTCCTTGAGCGCCTGTTTCGATTTAATCGTGCCGTACGTGACAATTTGAGCCACGCGCTCGTCGCCGTACTTCTCGGTCACGTACTTGATGACCTCGCCGCGACGGCGATCATCGAAGTCGACATCGAAGTCGGGCATGGACACGCGGTCGGGGTTCAAGAACCGCTCGAAGATGAGCCCGTGTTGCAGCGGGTCGAGGTCGGTGATGCGCATGGCGTAAGCGACCATCGATCCGGCGCCTGAACCGCGGCCCGGGCCCACCCGGATCCCATTGTTCTTAGACCAGTTGATGAAGTCGGCCACGACGAGGAAGTAGCCGGGGAAGCCCATCTGCGTGATGACCCCGATCTCATACTCGGCTTGTTTGCGCACCGCGTCGGGGATCCCCCCGGGGTAGCGGTAGTGCAGCCCGCTCTCGACCTCTTTCACGAACCAGCTGTCCTCTGATTCGCCCTGCGGCACGGGATAGTGCGGCATGTAGTTTGCTTTGGTGTTGAACTCGACGTCGCAGCGCTCGGCGATCAGCAGCGTGTTGTCACAGGCCTCGGGCAGCTCGCGAAAGATGTGCCGCATCTCTGCGGCGCTCTTCAGGTAGTATCCGGATCCACTGAACTGGAATCGGTTGGGGTCGTCGAGTCTCGAACCCGACTGCACGCACAGCAGCGCTGAATGTGCCTCGGCGTCTGCCTCGTGGACGTAGTGCAGATCGTTCGTCGCCACGAGCGGAATTTTCAGGTCTTTCGCGATCTCGAGAAGATCGAGCTTGACACGGCGCTCGATATCGAGTCCGTGATCCATCAGTTCACAGAAGAAGTTCTCTTTGCCGAAGATGTCTTGAAAGTCTGCCGCCGCCTCGCGTGCCTCTTTCAGCTGACCCAAGCGAATGCGAGTTTGGATCTCACCCGACGGGCAGCCGGTCGTGGCGATAAGCCCCTTACCGTATGTTTGTAACAGTTCGCGGTCCATGCGCGGCTTGAAGTACTGCCCCTCGATGGACGACAGGCTCGATAGCCGAAACAGGTTGTGCATTCCGGCGGTCGTCTCGCTGAGCAGCGTCATGTGGGTGTACGCGCCGCCGCCCGAAACGTCGTCGCCGCCGCCCGAACCCCAGCGCACCCGGCTCCGATCGCTGCGGTGTGTGCCCGGCGTGAGGTAGGCCTCGATGCCGATAATCGGCTTCACACCGTTGTCGCGAGCCGTGCGCCAGAAGTCGAACGCACCGAAAGTGTTACCGTGATCGGTCACGGCCACCGCCGTCATACCCTGCTCGGCGGTCGCTTTCATGAGCGGGCCGACACGGGCCGCTCCGTCAAGCATCGAATACTCGCTGTGCACGTGCAGGTGCACGAAGCCGTCATCAACCGCCACTATCGGGCCCCTCTCGCCATTACCCTCAAGGGTACCGCGGCGGCGCTGGAGTTACGCGGTACGCTTTACGCCCGCGCGGGCCTCACACAGCGAGAACGTCGAGTGCGTGCTGAAGGTCAGCCGGGTACACGCTTTCGTATTCGACGAGCAGCCCCGTACCCGGGTGCCTAAACCCGAGCCGCATAGCGTGCAGCCACTGGCGCGTGAGCCCCAGCCGTTCGGTCAGAGTCGGGTCGGCCCCATACATCGAGTCCCCCACGCACGGGTGCCGCTGCGCTGACATGTGCACGCGAATCTGGTGGGTGCGGCCCGTTTCAAGTTGCACTTCGAGGAGGGTCGCATACGGAAACGCTTCAAGCGTTTCGTAGTGGGTGACTGATGGCTTACCGTCGCTCGTAACAGCGAACTTCCATTCGTGGCCGGGGTGCCGGCCGATAGCACCTTCAATGGTGCCCGCAAACGGATCAGGGTGTCCCTGAACTACCGTGTGGTAAATCTTGTCCACCTCGCGCGCTTTGAACGCACGCTTGAGATCGGAGTAGGCGCGCTCACTCTTGGCAACCACCATGAGCCCGCTCGTGCCTGCGTCGAGCCTGTGCACAATCCCCTGTCGCTCGGGAGGACCAGAGGTAGCGATCCGAAAGCCCGCGCCCGCGAGTGCCCCGAGCACGGTGGGCCCTTCCCACCCGAGTGAGGGGTGGGCGGCCACGCCGGCGGGCTTATCAATCACGACGATGTCTTCATCGTCGTGAATAATGCCGAGCTCTGGGAGGTGCACGGGCACTATTTCTGGGCCGCGCTTCTCTTCCCACGACACTTCAAGCCATGAGCCCGCCGAGAGTCGATCAGATTTTGCGAGCGCGCGACCGTCAAGCAGCACGCCACCCGCCTGCACAATTTCGACAGCAAAACTGCGTGAGAAGCCCATCAGTTTCGCGAGCGCTGCGTCGACGCGTTCGCCCGCCAGACCATCGGGAACAGGGAGACTACGGTGTTGCATTCGATCCTTCTTGAGGGTCGCCCTCAGCGGCCTCATCAGCTTGACCTGCGCCACCATGTCGCCCGGTCCCGTCGATCGGCAGACCGATCAGTGTAATCACGACGAACAACACCATTCCGCTGACAATCGCGATGTCTGCAATGTTGTAGATAGCCTCTGGAAAACCCAGCCACATCCACGGTGTTGAGATGAAATCAATCACGTGGCCCTCTGGAAAGCCTGGCTCGCGGGTGAGACGATCGGTGAGGTTACCAAGCACACCACCGAGCAGAAGCCCCAAAAAGACCGCCCAGGGCCACGACCGTAGCCGTCGCAGCTGCCACAAGATCACGACGACGACAGCGACCGCCAAGATCGTAAAGATCCAGGTCGAGCCGCTGGCCATCGAAAATGCGGCGCCGGGGTTGCGCACAAAGTGCCAGCGCAAAAAGTCACCCAGGACGGGCACAGTTTGCCCCTCAACGAGGTGTGCGACGACCCAGTTCTTCGCGACCTGGTCGACCGTAAGCACGAGCGCGGCAATCGCCGCGAGCAGCACGGGAACGTGCCACCCGCGGCGAGACCGCGCAGTCGTTTGAGACGTGCTCACCCGGGGTACTACTGGAGACCCTCGGGAGCGCCCGAGGGCTCGGGCGAACCATCGAGTCCGCGCAGCTGCGACTGAATGTACGAGCGCAGCGTCGAACGGTACTCGCCTTCGAACTGGCGCAGATCCTTGATCTTGAACTGCAGGTCGCTGCGCTCGTCACCAAGAATGCGCAGCTCTTCTGCACGCTGCTCCTGGGCGTCCTGCACCAGCTGCTTCGCGGTACGCTCTGCGTCGTTGATCATCTGATCACGCTTGTTCTCGGCCTCGTTGATGAGGCGATCGCGGGTCGTCTCACCCTCGTGCACGTGCTTGTCGTGCAGCTCGAGCGCGAGCTGCAGCATAGCGCTCGACTTGATCGCGTCGGGCTGCGTACCACCAGCCGCTGCGACGACCGGCGCGGGCTCGGCAGCAGGGGCGGGCTCCGGCACAGGAGCAGGCGCAGGGGCCTCAACGACAATCGTCTGCTCTGACACGTCAGCGGCAGGGACGCCAGCGCCAGCTTTGCATGCGGCGAGCTTCGCTGTCAGCTCATCGATCTCTTGCTTGAGCGCGGTCTTCTCTTCGTCGTGCTCGCGCAGCATTTCGACAATCTGGTCGAGAAAGTCATCGACCTGATCCAGATCGTAGCCGTCACGAAACTTGGTGATCGTGAATTTCTGATTCACGACATCTTCTGGAGTCAAGGCCATGGTTACGTCTCTTTCGATTCGGGACCACCCGCGTGGTCTACAAGCTACGCTAGCAAATAACGCACCGTTTGTGCACGGCGCGCTATGCGAAGCCGGGAATGATGGCGAGCAGAATCCAGCAGCTTACGAGCGTGAGGATCCAGCCCAGGTCGATGGACACCTGGCCCAGCCTGATGGGTGGCAGGAGTTTACGAAACATCTTGATGGGCGGGTCTGTCGCACTGTAGACCAGCTCAACCAGTACAGCGACCGCACCGCGCGGACGAAAGTTGCGGCTAAAAATCATCACCCAGTCGATGATGAGCCTCGCCCACAGCACAATAATAAAGAGCCGAATCGCCAGCCGCAGAACCGTGCCGATCGCGAAAACAACCTCCACCTGTTACGCCGTCGGAGTAACGAAGAAGGAGCCACTCTCATCGCGCACAGAGTCCTCGCCCGCAATTTCAATGTGCTCTGGCGTCAGCAAGAACACCTTGCTGGTGACCCGCTCGATGCTGCCGTGGAGCCCAAGCGTGAGGCCGCTCGCAAAGTCAATGAGCCGCTTCGCATCGCCATCGGGCATCGCAGAGAGGTTCATGATCACCGGCACACCCTCGCGAAAGTTCTCGGCAATGACTGTAGCGTCACTGTACGCCGTGGGACGCATCGTGAAGATCTCACTCATGGGCTGCGGCGCAGCCTGCCGGGCGGGTGTCACACGCCGCAGCGGGGTCACCGCGGCAGCCTTGGGTTGCGCCGCACGAGCAGGCTCGGCAGCAGACGTCGTCGAGGACGACGCAGCACTCGTCACCTTTTCAGGCCGAGACGGTGTCGTCGTTGCCTGCTGCCCCTCGAGGTCCTCCTCAGCGAGGCCCAGGAACACCATGGTCTTCTTTAGTGGGTTGCTCATCGTTATCTCCCAACGGTGCGATGGTACGAGACTACAGGTGCTCTGGTCGTTTGCCTGTGATTGCGCTGCCGATGCGCAGGTGTGTCGCCCCGGCCGCGATCGCCGCGGCAAAATCGTGCGTCATTCCCGCAGAGATGTCGGTCGCCTCGGGCGCGAGTGCCCGCACCCGCTCTGAGTATTTGGCAAGGCGTGCAAATGCACTCTCGGGCGATTCTTCAAGCGGCGCGACCGCCATCACGCCGCGAAGGCGCAGGGCCGGGGCCTCCAGCACTCGCTCGGCGAGTCGCTCGAGCTCGGCGGGGGCAACGCCCCCTCGTCCCGGATCATCGGTGAGGTTGACCTGCACGAACGCGTCGATCACCCGGTCGCCCTGCGCGAGCGCGTCAACGAGCCGTTCTCGATCAATCGAATGGATCGCGCTGGCATACCGGGCGGCCTGCCGAGCCTTCTTGGTCTGCAGCTGTCCAATAAAGTGCCAGTTCAGATCGAGATCTGCGAGCTCCGCGGCCTTATCTTGCGCCTCTTGGTGCCTGTTCTCGCCAACGTCGTGCACGCCGAGCCCGGCGAGCTCACGAACGAGGCTCGCCGGGTGAAACTTGGTCACCACAATGAGCGTGGTGCTCTCGGGCGCGCGCCCGGCATCGCGGCACGCGCCTGCGATCTCGCTCCGGATCAGCGCTAACCTGTCGCCCAACCCCGGGTACGCGGGTGAAGCCACCTCTGTCATCGCCTTTTACCGCAGAAACTCGGGGATGTCGAGGTCATCGTCATCGTCGCCGTCGAAGGCCGGATCAGGGAGCTGCGCTTCAACCGGGGGGTTCGAGAGCACCTCACCGAACTGACCCGTGGCAGGCGCTCGGTTCTCTGCTTCGCGCTGCGGCGTGGTTTTGAAGCCGGGAAAACCGAGCCCGGTAGCCTCTGAAGCGACGGGAGCTGGCACGTCTTCAAGCCGCTCCACGTGGCTGCCGCGACGCCCGCGTTCGGGCACGACCGCGGGTGTGGGCGAGCCGTCGTCGTCGAAGCCGGCAGCGATCACGGTCACACGCACTTCGTCCCCGAGCGTGTCGTCGATGACCGTGCCGAAAATGATGTTGGCCTCGGGGTGCACAACGTCTTGCACGAGCGTCGAGGCTTCATAGATCTCGCTCAGCGCGAGGTTCGAGGAGCCCTGGATGGACAAGAGCACTCCGTGGGCTCCTTCAACGGAAGCTTCGAGTAGGGGTGAGGCGACCGCAAGCTCAGCAGCCTTGATCGCGCGATCCGCGCCCCGCGCCGAGCCGATACCCATCAGGGCAGACCCGGCCCCCTGCATCACTGACTTCACGTCGGCAAAGTCGAGGTTGATGAGACCCGGCGTGGTGATGAGGTCAGTGATGCCAGACACGCCCGCCAGGAGCACCTGGTCGGCCGCCGCGAATGCCTCGATCATGCTAATGCCGGGCTCACTGATGTCGAGCAGCCGGTCATTCGGCACAACGATGAGCGTGTCGACCGCTTCGCGCAGCGTGTGTACGCCAGCGTCGGCCTGCGCCGCGCGACGCTTACCCTCAAAGCTAAACGGCCTGGTCACCACACCAATCGTGAGCGCCCCGATCGACTTTGCAATGCGCGCCACAACGGGTGCGGCACCAGTGCCGGTACCGCCACCCTCGCCCGCCGTAACGAACACCATGTCGGCGCCAGCTAGCGCCTCCTCGATCTCCTCGGCGTGGTCCTCAGCAGCGCGACGACCCACCTCGGGGTCGGCGCCCGCGCCAAGCCCGCGCGTGAGCTCACGGCCGACATCAAGCTTCACGTCGGCGTCGCTCGCAAGGAGCGCTTGGGCGTCAGTGTTTACGGCGATGAACTCGACCCCGCGCAGGCCGAGCTCGATCATCCGATTGACGGCATTCACGCCGCCGCCGCCCACACCGACGACCTTGATCACCGCGAGGTAGTTCTGGTTCGCTGCCACGTGAATCCCCTCCAACCTTCAACCTCTACCTGAAGTTAAAAGTTAGTATAGCTGTATACGTTTCTGGCCTAACGCTAGGGGTTTTACAGGCCCACATGCATCAGACACGCCGCGCCATCCGACATTATGCGCGAATTCATGTAGTCGGTTACCGAAACACGGGTGCGTCTGGGGACGACACATCTATGAGCTCGAGCGGGCGATCGCCCAGCGCGCCCAGCATTGTCTGCAGCACGACCGCCTTGCGTGCCGTGTGCGTGTCATCACCCCACGCCACGCGCAGGCCGCTTGTCAAGATCAAAGTGATGTCTTGCGGCCCTGACGCTTCGACGGTGCTCACCTGAGCCCGCAGGTCGGTGGGCATGTCACGAATGATGCGCGCGGCCTCGCCGAACGCGGGCGAGGCGAGATCGCTAATCGCGCCCTGACCAACGGGCACGCCCTCGGTGGCGCCCTCACTCACCCCCACTTTTACCCCGGCAGCGTCGAAGTGATCAAACCCGCCGTCACTCTCAATAGCGATGACGGGCAGCCGTTCCTCTACCTGTACGCGCAGGGTATGCGGCGGAACACGCTCCACCTTGTACCGCTGGATGAGCGGAAACACCTCGAGCGCAGCGTGCACCTCGCCGTCGTCGACGAGAGCGAGCGGCACACCTTCAAACCGTGAGAGCGCGCGATGCAGGTCAGCCTCGGGCACTGCCGCCGCCCCTGAAACCTGCACGTCACGCACCGCGGTCAACGGCGTAAACGCGCAGAGGGCAACAAACAGTGCGAGTGCCGCAATAGTTCCTCCCGCGACGAGCAGGCCACGGCGCTGCTTGCGCAGTTGATCGGCGAAACGGCGACGTTCTCGACGCTCACTGCGGCGTCTGGCGCGCGCGGCCTGGCGCAGGCGCCTATCGGCGGCACGCACCGGATCCTTCGGTGCCCCGACACCTACCCAGGTCAGCGCGCGCGAGACTCCCGTACGTACGTCCCCCGTCACCGTCGCAACAACCCCAGGGGTCGTTTTCCCGCCGTCAGCGCGGTCGCCCTGGATCGGCGACTCCGGGGGCGCACCAGCGGCCGTCTCAGCGTGCGTCGACTCGTCGACGGTGCCCCCCTCGGTCACCGGCGCGTCGTGTTCCTCCCTCGACGTCGGCGCAAGGGGCGGTTCGGGTTCTCGATCAAACCCGCCCGGGCGTTTCACGCGCCCTCGGGCTCGAATCGTGCGCGCAACGCGTCTACGACCTGTGGAATGATGCGGTAGACAGATCCACAGCTCATAGTCACCATCACGTCACCGGGGCGAGCGATACGTGCGAGATACTCGGCAGCGTCAGCCCACTCTGGCACGTACGCAACGCGGCCCGGGTCAGTGAAATCGTTCGAAACGAGTGCGCCGGTCACGCCTTCCACGGGATCCTCGCGCGCGCCATCAACCGCGAGTACGACCGTGTGGTCTGCCCATGTTTCGAGGGCTTCGGCAAACTCACGGTGAAACAGACTCGTGCGGCTGTAGAGGTGGGGCTGGTGGATCGCAATGAGGCGGCCCTCCCCCACGACTGCTCGCGCCGACTCCAGCAGTGCAGCAACCTCGGTCGGGTGGTGCGCGTAGTCGTCGTACACGCGTACGCCCGCGACGTCGGCGTGAAACTCGAAGCGTCGCTTCGTGCCACCGAACTGCGCGATCGCGGCAAGCGCTTCTCCCGCATCAAATCCCAGGCCGGTGAGTACAGCGAGTGCGCCCACCGCGTTGACGGCGTTGTACTTGCCGTACACCGACAGCTGCGCGCTGTGCTGTTCGAGCTCGCCGTGACCGTTCTTGAGTTCAACGGTGAATTTAACCGGGCCCGAGTCGTCAACGTCGAGTAGCCGCACGTCTGCTGCCGGGTCTTCGCCGAAGGTACGCACGGGGGCATGGGCGTCTGTCTGGCGCAGCGCGTCAAGCACTTCAAGTGCCCCCGGGTCGTCGCTCGAGATGACGATCTGTTCACGCGCTGCCAACGCGAAATCGACAAACGCCTGCATGAACGCCTCGCGCGATCCGTAGAAGTCGAGGTGCTCGGGGTCTACGTTGGTGATGAGCGCGATCGAGGTGTCATACAGCAAGAAAGACTTGTCTGACTCATCTGCCTCGATCACGAATAGCTCGTCTGACCCCGGGGCGGCCGAGACGCCGAGGCTCTCGATGATGCCGCCGTTGACGAACGAGGGATCGGCGCCTGCGCCGAGCAATCCCGTCACGACGAGGCCCGTTGAGGTCGTTTTACCGTGTGCGCCCGCGACCGAGACGACGCGCTTGCCCCGCGCAAGCCACGCGAGCGCTTGCGATCGGTGCAGCACGGGTAGCCCGTGTGCGAGCGCGTACTGGTACTCGGGGTTGTCTTGCCACAGCGCGCCGGTAACGACCAGCGTGTCTGCGTCGCCCACATGCTCGGCCGCGTGACCGATGAACACTTTGATGCCGATAGCCTCGAGCGCCTCGGTCGAGTAGTTGGCGCTTCGATCCGAGCCCGTGACGGTGACACCGGCCTGGTGCATCATGCGGGCAATACCGCTCATGCCCGAGCCCCCGATCCCAACGAAGTGCACCCGACCAAGGTTGTCGGGGATTTCCATTTCGAGATCGGGGTAGATCATGTGCGCTCCTAGCGGGTCAGCTGACACTCCAGCGTACCGCGCCGAGCTCGCGATTCTGCCCGCTCTCTGTCAGATTCGTGAGCTCGGCGGCGCGGCTACGCTCGAACCCCAGCTCAGCTGCGCGCTGCCTCGTGTACGAGCGCGAGCAACCGCTCAGTTCCGTCGAGTGAGCCAGCGCCGCGAGCGCGCTTCGACATCTCGGCGAGCCGCGCGTCGTCCGTGATCAGCGGCAGCAGGGTGCCCCTGACCCAGTCGGGTCCAAGCACACCGTCTTCCACAAGCAGCGCGCCACCGGCGTGCACCACGCTCGCGGCGTTGAACCGCTGCTCACCGTTACCGTGGCTATAGGGCACGAACACGGCAGGCACGCCGAGTCCGGCCAGTTCACTCACGGTCGTTGATCCGGCGCGCGACACAGCGAGGTCGCACGCTGCGAGAGCCAGATCCATGCGGTCGCAGTATTCGAGCACGCTGTACCCCGGAACACCCGGGTCCTGCACCTCGGTGAGCCCGCCCCAGATGTGCAGCACCTGCACGCCGGCCGCGGTAATCGCCTCAGCCGATCCTGAGATGCCCTCATTGATGGCGCGCGCGCCGAGCGACCCACCCGTGACAAGCAGCGTGCGCTTGCCCGGTTCAAGCCCAAAGTGTTCGCGCGCGCTCGCGGCGAGGCTTGCACGGTCAAGACCCGTGATTTCGGGTCGCAGCGGCATGCCGGTCACGCGCGCGTGCCGGATCGGAGTGCCAGGGAAGGTCACGCCCACGAATCTGGTCGCTCGCGCCCCCAGCTTGTTCGCGAGGCCGGGTTTGGCGTTGGCCTCGTGGATCACGATGGGGGTGCGCTCCTTTGCGCCCGCGCGATATGCGGGGGCCGCAGCGTACCCGCCAAAGCCAACGATCACGTCGATCTTGCGGTCCCTGATGAGCGCACGAGTCTGCCTCACTGCACGCGCGAAGCGGCCCGGAAACTTGAGCGCGGCCGCATTGGGTCGGCGCGGGAAGGGCAGGCGTTCGATCGTCACGAGCTCGTAGCCGCGCTCGGGCACGAGCCGCGCTTCAAGCCCCTCGCGCGTGCCAAGCACGGTGATGGTCGCGTCTGGCTCGGTCGCGCGAATGAGATCTGCGAGCGCGAGCAGGGGGTTGACGTGGCCTGCGGTGCCACCGCCCGCGAGCAGGTAGTTCGTCATGACCTATTTCCTTCCGTTCATCTGGGCGAGTTCTTGCTGGTACGCCGCACCGTCGCGGGCAATCGATATGACGACGCCTATTGCGAGGAGGCAGGCGATGAGGGCGGTGCCACCCGCGCTAATGAGCGGGAGGGGCACACCGAGCACCGGGAAAATACCGATCACCACACCGATGTTGACGAAGGCCTGGCCCACGATCCACACGAGCACGCCACCGACCACTGCCTTACCGAAGCGATCCCTGGCCCGAGAGATCACGCGCAGCATCACGACGGTGAGCACAACGAACAGTGCGATGACGAGCAGCGCTCCGATGAGCCCGAGTTCCTCACCGATGATCGCAAAAATATAGTCGTTGTCTGCGGCCGGTAGCCAGGACCATTTGGCCTTCGAATTACCAAGCCCGACTCCGAAGAGACCGCCGCCCGCGAGCGCCCACAGGCCGTGGGTCGCCTGCCAGCCGAGACCGCTGTAATCTTCGCTGCCGCCAGCGTGTTCGAACAGGCGCGCCATACGGTTGCTGCTGGTGACAACGAACAGCAGCACGCCTAGGAGCCCCAACCCCGAGACGACGCCCAAGCTCTTGCCGCTCACGCCACCAAAGTACATGGCACCGATGACGAGCGCGGCCATGATGATCACGGTGCCGAGGTCGTGCCCGAGTAGCACGACGCCCAGCGCAACGATCGCGCCGGGCAACACGACCGGGATCAGCTCGTGCCACATGTTGCCCAGCAGCTTTTCTTTGCGCAGCAACACCGCGCCGATCCACACAACCAGGGCGAGCTTGAGCGCTTCAGATGGCTGTGCGTTGATGGCACCGATCTGAATCCAGTTGCGGTTGCCATATTCTTCGATACCCAGGGGCGTGAACACCAAGAGCTGCAGCGCGATGCCGAGGCCTAAAAACCCCCACGCCCACTTCTTCCAGAAGGCGACAGGCATGGCGGCCGCGATGAGCATCAGCGGCAGCCCGATGATGGTGAAGGTCGCCTGACGCCAGAACCCGCCAAAGAAACCCTGGTCGCTCAGGTACGACATGATCGACGATGACGAGAGCACCATGATCAGGCCGATGCCCACGAGCAACAGCGTGATGCCGTACAGGGCCGCCACCGTGCGGTCGGAGCCCGGTTTGAGGGCTGCACCCAGGTGAATGCGCGCTCGCCAGCTCCCGGCGCTGCTCGTCGCGGGCACGGCTATTATCCCAGCGCTCGCACCGCGGCTTGGAAGCTGCGGCCGCGCGCGGCGTAGTCACTGAACTGGTCCATGGATGCTGCCGCGGGTGCGAGCAGCACGGTATCGCCGGGCTGCGCCATCTCGGCGGCGGCCTGCACAGCGGCCACCATCACCGGGTCGCCCGTGTCCAGGGTGATTTCAACGACGGGCTTGTCTCCCAGGTGCCGGGCGAGCGCTGCGAGCACGACGCCGCGGTCTTGACCGATCACCACGGCCCCGCGCAGACGATTAGCGTGTGTCGCGACGAGAGCCTCAATGTCGACGCCCTTCAGCAGCCCGCCTACGATCCAGACGACACCATCGAGCGCGCGCAACGACGCGTCTGCCGCGTGCGCATTTGTTGCCTTCGAATCGTCAACGAACTGAACCCCGCCGATCGCGCCGAGCTGTTCGGCACGGTGCTGATCCGGCACGAAGCTCAAGATCGCGCTCGCGATCTCCGCCGGTTCGACGCCGCGTGCCCGCGCGAGGGCGCTCGCGGCGAGCACATTCTGCACCATGTGTGGCTGGGCGATGCCCCGCCCCGCCAGCTCTTCGAGCGTCACTAGTTCGAAGGCCTCCGAGTGCCGCTCGGCGTGAAATCCGCGGTCGATTAGCAGCCCGTCGACAACACCGAACCCGCTGGGTGGCGGTGCGTCGAGGCCGAAGCTGATTGCGCGCGCGCCCTCGATCACGTCGGCACCCTCGACCATGCGCACGGTCGCTTCGTCGATGCGGTTGTAGACGCATGCGACCTGGGTGTGCTCGTACACGCGCGCTTTCGCGGCCCAGTAAGCCCCCGCGCTGCCGTGCCAGTCGAGGTGGTCGTCGGCAAAGTTGAGGCATGCGCTCGCGTAGGGTGAGATCTCGCCCAGCCGTTCAAGCTGAAAGCTCGACAGCTCGACCACGAGTACGTCGTACCCCTGCGGATCGCGCAGCGCATCGAGGATCGGCGTGCCGATGTTGCCCGCGGGTGTTACCCGCAGGCCAGCCGCCTGCAGCATGTGCGCTGTGAGCTGGGTGGTAGTCGTCTTGCCGTTTGTGCCGGTGATGCAGATCCAGTCGGCGACGCGCGGCGTCTTGTCACGAAGTCGCCATCCCAGCTCGATGTCGCCCCACACCGGCACGCCCTGCTCGGCCGCCCACGTGGTGAGCGGATGATCGGGGCGGTACCCGGGCGACACGACCACGAGCTCGGGTGCGAACGCGCGCAAGTCCGCGAGCTGCTCATCATTGCCCGCTGCCGTGAATCGCTCGGCTCCGATCACATCGAGCAATCGCTCTCGCTCCGGATCAGGGCTGCCGTAGACCACGCGCACCCGCGCCCGCAGCTCCACCAGGGTGTCAGCCACCGAGAAGCCCGTTACACCGAGGCCGAGCACCGCGACCCGCAGGCCGCTCCAGTCGTGATGCCAGCTTGACAGCTGCGCGACGCGGTGCGCCGCGTTCACTGAGGATGAAGTGTGTTCGGTCATGTCTGGCTCCGTCGATGAAACTTGGTTCGCTGCGATATCGGTCGTTGCAACTGTTGCTACTGCTGCAACAGCCACTCACCGTAGAAGGCGCCTACGCCCACCACGACAAACAGCCCGGCGATGAGCCAGAACCGTACGACCACCGTCACCTCGGCCCAGCCTTTGAGCTCGAAGTGGTGATGAATGGGGCTCATCAAGAAGATGCGCTTGCCCTTCGTGATCTTGAAGTAGATGCGCTGCAGAATCACTGATCCGGTCTCGATGATGAAAAGACCGCCGATGAGCAGCAGCAGCAGCTCGGTGTGGGTGAGAATCGCGAGCGCGGCGATCGCGCCGCCGATGCCCATTGATCCGGTGTCACCCATGAAGACCTGGGCCGGGTTCGTGTTCCACCACAGGAAGCCGGCCAGGCCGCCGAGAAACGCGGCCGCGACGACCGCGAGATCCATGGGGTCACGCACGTCGTAGCAGCCCGCTTCGTTGGCGGTCGCGGCGCAGGCCTGCGCCGCCTGCCAGAAGCCAATCACGAGGTAGGAGCCGAAGGCGAAGATGGCGGCGCCAGCCGCGAGGCCGTCGAGGCCGTCTGTGACGTTCACAGCGTTGGTGGTGGCCGTTACGATGACCATCACCCAGATGATGAACAAGATGATGCCTGCGATGGGGCCGAAGATCATGAAGTCAAACGGCAGGTCTCTGAAGATAGAGATGTGCGTTGAGGCGGGGGTGAGCCCGTTCTCGTTTGCGAACTGCAGGCCAAGCATGGCGAACGAGACCGCGATCGCGATCTGGCCCGCAACCTTGGCCCAGCCGCCGAGCCCCGCCGACTGCTGCTGGCGCGTCTTCATAAAGTCGTCGATAAATCCGACGAGGCCTGCGCCCACCGCCATGAGCAGCACCAACAGTGCCGACGGCGTTGGGGTCTCCCCCATCACCAGTTTGCCCACGAAGTACGCGATCACGGTGCCCGACAAAAAGATCAGCCCGCCCATCGTGGGCGTGCCGCGCTTCACCTCGTGGTCCTTAGGCCCGTCGACGCGAATCGGCTGCCCCCAACGGAGCCTATTGAAGCCGCGCACAAACAGCGGCGTCAATAGCAGCGAATAGAGCAGCGAGAAACCGCCAGCAATGAGCAACGCGATCATGCGTAGGCCTCCCCGAGTCGGTCACCGAGACGCTGTAGGCCCGCGGCGTTTGAAGATTTGACCATCACGGTGTCGTGCGCGCGTAGCGTCTGCGTGAGGTATTCGTAGGCCTCGTCTTGGGTTTCAAAGAACACGCTCTCGCCGTCCCAGGAGCCCTCGTTGATGGCGCTAATGTGCAGGTGCCTGGCCTCTTTGCCCACGACGACGAGCTCAGAAATGCGCAGGCGCACTGCCTGCAGCCCCACCTGAATGTGCTCCTGGATGGTGAACTCGCCGAGTTCGCTCATTGCACCGAGCACGGCGACGGTGCGCCCCTCGGGCTTGCGCACCTGGGCGAGTGTGCGCAGCGCGGCGCTCATCGAGTCGGGGCTCGCGTTGTACGCATCGTTGATGATCGTGACGCCGTCGCGCCCCCCGAGCACCTCCATGCGGCCGGGCGCCGCGAGCGTCGCCGCTTCGAGCACGCCCACGATCTGCGTGAGTGTCAAACCCAGCTCAATGCCCACGGCCGCGGCGGCCAACGCGTTCATCACGTGGTGTTCGCCGAGCACGCGGAAGTGTACGGGCAAGCTCTCACCCGCATAGTTCAGCGTGAAGCGCGTGCCCTCGGCCGACGAATCTACATCACTCGCACGCACTTCTGCTTCGGGGTGACGGCCAAACCAGCGCACGCGCGCTGCCGTCAGGTCTGCCATCTTCGCTACCCGGGCGTCGTCGCGGTTGAGCACCGCGACCGCAGTCGCGGGCAGGTCTCGCACCATCTCGCTCTTGGTGCGGAAGGTGGTTTCAATGCCACCAAACTCGCCGGCGTGCGCGAGCCCGACAGACAGCACAACGCCAATGTGGGGCGGTGCCATCGCGGTGAGCCGTGCGATCTCGCCCTCGCCGCTGGCGCCCATTTCGGCGACCAGTGTGCGGGTGTCGTGCTGCACGCGCAGCATCGTGAGCGGCCCGCCGACCTCGTTGTTGAACGACTTCGCCGAGGCGACAGTCGTGCCAACGAGCTCGGCCATCGCCGCCACAAGGTTCTTGGTGGTGGTTTTACCGTTGGAGCCGGTGATGCCGACGATCTTGAGGTCGTCGCTTGCGCGTACCCGGCGCACAACCTCGGTCGCGAGCGCGCCGAGCGCATCGGTGGCGTCGGTAACGACGATCTGCGGCACTCGCGCATCGATTTCTCGTTCAACGATGAGCAGCGCTGCGCCCGCGTCGACGGCCCCAGCCGCAAACAGGTGGCCGTCGGTTTCTTCGCCCCGGCGGGCAAAGAAAATGTTGCCCGGAGTGACCTCGCGCGAGTCAGTCTGTGACTCGCCGCGCACGGTTGTGGCGCCGGTGGCACCGCTGGTGCCAACGAACAGTCGCCCGCGCGTTGCGTCAGCAACCTCTTGGAGGGTGAGTTCAATCACTTGAGAAGTCCTGCCTCGCGGAGCGCCGCGCGTACCTCGTCGCGGGCTGAATATGGAAGCTTTTGGCCCGCGACTTCTTGATAGTCCTCGTGTCCGGGACCGGCATACAGGATAACGTCACCCGGCTCCGCAAGCGAAATGGCGAGACGCACGGCCTTGCGCGGATCGCCCTCCTCAATCACTGTTGCGTGGCGCGCAGCCTTCGCGCCCGCGATGAGCTGGGCGCGAATGGCCTCGGGCGGCTCAGAACGCGGGTGGTAATCGCACACGATCAACGTGTCGGACCCCGCAGCCGCGATGCGACCCATTTCTTCGCGCTTCGTGGTGTCGCGGTCACCGTCTGCACCAAACATAAAGATCACTTTGCCCGGCGCGACCTCAGCGAGTGCCTCCAGCATCGCTTCGAATGAGCCCGGAGTGTGACCGTAGTCTACGAAAAATCGAGGCCCCGTCGTGTCGGGTGTTGTCATCTCCTCGAGGCGGCCCGGAATATACACCGGGATCCGGCCTCGCTCGAGACCCGCCTCGATCTGTGCGAGCGGGATCCCCGCTTCGTGCAGCATGATCAGCGAAATGGCCGCGTTCTCGGCCATGAACTTGCCAAACAACGGCACGCTGCCTCTAAAGTGGGCACCCTCTGGCCCCTGCAACACGAACGAGACCGCATCGAGCGTTTGCCTGGTGACGGCGAGGTGCCAGTCGGCCTGTTGCCCAAACTCGGTCGCGAGTCGCGTCACCGGAATCTGTGATTCGCGTGCGATCCGCTGACCGTAGGGTGAATCAACGACCACCACACCACGCGTTGCATGCTCAGGGGTGAAGAGCGCGAGCTTGGCCGCAAAGTAGGTCTCGAGGTCACCGAACTCGTCGAGGTGATCCTGCGAGAAATTGTTGAACGCGACTACGTCGAAGTGCACGCCGTCAAGTCGGTGTCGCACCACGGCCTGCGCCGAGACCTCAATGGCGACCGCTTCGACGCTGCGCTCGGCCATGCGCGCGAGCAGCCCGTGCAGTTCACACGATTCAGGGCTCGTGAGGTCGGCGGGGATTACCTCGTCGCCCACTCGGCGCTCTGCGGTTGAGCTCAGGCCGGGCACGAGGCCCGCAGCGCGCATCAGCTCTGCGAGCACGTACACGACGCTCGTCTTGCCGTTCGTGCCAGTGATGCCGCACAGGAGCCCAGGAAACTGGTCGGTGCCATACACCGCGGCCGAGATTTCGCCCATCACGCTACGCGGGTGCACGTCAGTCACGAGGACGGGCAGGGACACGCCCGCCGCAAGTTCGGCGCCACGCGCGTCGGTGAGCATAGCGGCCGCGCCACTGTCTGCCGCGGCGCTGGCGAATTCAGCGCCGTGCCGGTTCGCGCCCGGCATGCCGACATACAGGTCTCCCTTGCGTACGTCTCGCGAGTTCAATGACACACCCGTCACATAGGCATCTGCGATATCAGTGAGGGTCTCGGGGGTCGCGCCGCGCAGCTCGAATCTGCGGGCCAGCTCCGCGAGCGGAACGGGCGATGGATCGTGCGGACGGATGCTGAGCGCATTACTCACGGGGTGGTGCCTCCTGCAGGCTGAAATCAATACTCCGTGGGGAGTGGGGTGAACTCCCCCGTAGACGGCGGGATCTGGAAGGTACGGATCGTGGCCTCGGCGGCCTCGCGAAACGCGGTGAGTGCCGCGACACCTCCGTCACCTGCCGTAGGGTACGCAATCGATGTTACCGCGACGTACTGGGGATCCTCGGCAGGGAAGACACCAGCGAAGCTGTGCACGTAGTCCCCGCGGTACCCACCCTGACCATCTGACTGCTCGGCGGTACCCGTCTTGCCTGCGATCCGGTACCCGGGAATCGACACGATGTCGTGGAACCAGCCCTCGGCGACAACCGTTTCGAGCATGGCCATCACCTGATCGGCGGTGTCCTCTCCTACAGCAGTTACTGGGTCGCCGTGCTCGGGCGTGGTGACATCGCCGTCAGCACCGGTGCAGCTCTTTACGAGCGTAGGCGGCACACGTGTGCCGCCGTTCGCGATCGCCTGGTACGCGCTCGCTGTCTGCACGATGGTGGACGACAGCCCCTGCCCAAAGGTGGTGTTGTAAGAGGTTTGTCTGTCCCACTGATCAGCCGGGTAGAGCAGGCCCGAGTCTTCAAGCGGCAGCCCCGCTTCTGTCGCCACACCAATGCCAAATTTCTGCAGGTAGTCGTAGCGAAGTTCTGCGTCCAACTGCGTACCGAGCATCGCCGTGCCCACGTTCGAGGACTGCGTCAAAATACCCGCAAGAGTCCACTGCATGGGCTCGTGGTTGAAGGAGTCGCCGAACCGCACGCCGGCCTCGGGCTCCAGGTAATCGGGGGTGAGGTTCTGCGTCGCGGGGGTAGCGAGGCCCTGGTCGATGAGCGCGGCCGCCGTGATCATCTTGAACGTCGAACCTGGCTCATAGGGGGCAACAAACGAGCGCGCGTTGAGTTTTGCCGGGTCAGACGCGTCCACGTCGTTGGGGTCGACAGAGCCGTCCTCGGCGACCGCGACTAGTTCGCCGGTCTTCACGTTCATGATGACGAGCAACCCCCAGGCGGCCGCTACATCTTGCACCTGTGCGTTAATGCTCTGCTGCGCTTCCCACTGCAGATCTCGGTCGATCGTGAGTTCGACGGTGCCTCCGTTGACCGCTTTACGTTCAACAACCACGCTGCCCGGCAGCGCCACTCCGTCTGCGCTACGCTCATACGTCTCCATACCGTCAACGCCCGTCAAGCATTTCTCTTGTGAGAGCTCAACACCCGCCTGCGCTACCTCGTCCATGCCCGAGAACCCGATGACGTTACCGGCGATCGCACCGTTGGGGTACGTGCGCTTGTGGTGATAGTCGAAGGTGAGCCACGGAATGCTGAGCGCCTTGAGCTTATTGAGCTGCTCAAGGTCAATCGAGCGCTTAACGTACGCGAAGTCAGACTTCGGGTTTTCTTCGAGGGCATCGTCCACGATCTTCCGAATCTCGGCGACTGATTGCCCGGTGACCTCACCGATCTGCGCGTACGCCTCCTCGGTCGTGACTTCAACCGTGCCCGCACCGCGTTCGAGGTCGGGCCCCCAAAATTTGCCGCCGTAGAGCGTCGTGTTCTTGGGCGACAGCTGCACATCGTAGCGCTCGTCTGTCGTGGCAAGCACCATGCCGTTGCGGTCGACAATGTCACCGCGCAAACTCGGCACGGTGACGGGTACCGCCCGCTTTTCAAGGGCATCACTGTTGAGCGCGGCGGCCGACACCACCTGCACATCAACGAGCCGCACGAGAAACAGCAGGCTCATCACCACCACGATGAAGAGGGCGGCCGTGCGGCGCAGCCCGGTACCGCGCAAGATCAACATTCCGTGGCTCCCCTCACGAGACGCTTAATGGGTGTTCGGGGCGGGCAGTTTGCCCTTCCACCGAACGGGGGGTTGGCTTGGCGCTGACTGCGCGCTCGCGGCGCGCGGCACAAGCAGTCCCGCTGCATCGACAACGGGCATTGACTCGAGCGTTGCATTGGGGATGATGTTGCCGCGTGGGTCGCTTGTGACCGACTCCAGCGTGCCGAGTACGACGCCATCGCTCAGACGCAGCGTGGCAGGCCTCGCATTTTGCACCATGCCAAGCCCTGCCGCGTTTTCTGCGAGGTTCTGCGGTGACGAGAGCTTGCCCACGTTCTGGGACAGCACGCGTTCGACGCGGCCCAGGTCACGCTGCTCGACTTCGAGCGCACGTGCCTCGTACGCCCCCTGCGAAATTGCGATGCTGAGCCCCAGCTGCGTTGCGAAAATTGCGAGCACGATGCCCACTGCCACGAGCGACGCCACAACCGGGCTACGACCGATCTTGCGCCGCACGCTCGGCGCAAGACGCAGGTGGTCTTGTCGTTCGCGCTCTCCCTCCCAGTGAGGCCGCCGAAGCGGGGCGTTGTAGATGGGTGAAGTCTGCGCACTCATCGCGTGTCCCGTAGGCGTTCAGCGGCGCGCAGCCGCACGGGAATAGCGCGCGGGTTGCGTTCCTTTTCTTCATCGCTCGCGAGCTCAGCACCGCGAGTGAGTAGCTTGAACTCCGGGCGGTGCTCTGGCAGCTCCACCGGCAGCCCTGCTGGCGCGGTTGATTTGCTTCGCTTGGCGAGTTCACGCTTGATGGCGCGGTCTTCCAGCGACTGGTAAGACATGATGACCGCCCGGCCGCCCACGGTCAGGGAATCAAGCGCCGCGGGGATCGCGCGCTCGAGCACACTCAGTTCGCCGTTGACCTCGATCCGGAGCGCCTGGAACACGCGCTTGGCGGGGTGTCGTTGGTCGCGTACCGCCGCGGGCGTCGCTTGCTGCAGCACGTCGACCAGCTGGCCGCTGCGCAAGAGCGGCGCGTCCGCGCGCGCAGCGATGATCGCGCGTGCGTAGCGGCCCGCGAGGGGTTCTTCGCCGTACCGCTCGAAGATCGCGCGCAACCGCCCCTCGCTCGCGCTCGCGAGCACGTCGGCCGCGGTTTCGCCGCGTGTCTGGTCCATGCGCATGTCGAGCGGCGCGTCTTGCGCGTACGCGAAGCCGCGCTCGGCGTCGTCAAGCTGCAGCGACGACACTCCGAGGTCAAACAGTACGCCGTCGATCTTGGGGTGGCCCACGCCCGCGATCGCTTCGGCGATCTCGTCATACACCGCGTGCACCCGGATCGCGCGGTCACCAAACCGTTTGAGGCGCTCGCCCGCGAGACCGAGTGCCTCGGTGTCGCGATCGAGGCCGATCACGGTGAGGCCTGGATTCGCTTCAAGCAGCGCCTCGCTGTGGCCACCCATGCCGAGCGTGGCGTCTACGACGACGGCCCCCTCGCGCGCGGCCGCCGGGGCCAAAAGCTCGAGGCAGCGCTCGAGTAGCACGGGGGTGTGCAACGCACTCGGGTCCCTAGTTTCGTGTGTAGTCATGTGGTCCCGGGCTAGAACAGTCCCGGAATCACCTCCTCCTCGATTGCCGCAAACGCCGCTTCTTGCTCAGTCAAGTACCGCTGCCAGGCCTGCGCGTCCCAAATCTCTGCGCGGGAGCCCGCACCAATAACAGCGAGTTCACGATCGAGCCCGGCGTATTCACGCAGGGCCTGCGGGATCGTCACCCGGTGCTGTTTGTCTGGGGCCTCCGCGTGTGCGCCAGACAGAAAGACGCGCATGTAATCGCGTACCTGTTTAGACGACACGGGGGCGAGGCGCACACGCTCGTGCATCTCAGCAAAATCACTCTCGCTGAACACGTACAGGCAACGCTCTTGGCCGCGTGTGATCACGAGGCCTTCAGCGAGCTTGCCGCGGAACTTGGCGGGCAAAATCAGCCGCCCTTTCTCGTCGAGCCTGGGCGTGAAGGTTCCTAGAAGCACGGAATCTCCCCTCAGCTCGACTTGGTTTCACAGACTACTCCACTTTCATCCACTTCACGCCAAACTTCACCAATTCCTGTTTGATATTGCGAAATCGCGCCGGGGTCACCACCAGTTCACCCGCGACCGCGCCATTTCAGGGCACGCCAAATCCGCGTGTTTATGCGCCGCACCACGCGCATACCCCCGTAAGGGAGCCGAGTGGAGGGGATTTGCTGTGCCTGCGCCTGCACTGCGTGTCACGCGAAACTTTTGGGCAAGAAAAAAGGGCCGTGGTGCGATGCACCACGGCCCAATAAGCTTGAGGCGAGAACTACCTAGCGGTCGCCCTCCATGCGCTCGTCCCAGCGACGCTCCATGCGGTCGCTAAACGATTCGCGCGGAGTGCGCTCCTTGCGCTGGCCGCCAGAATGCCCCGACGCATTCTCGCCGGGCTCGGGGACGTCTGCTTTACCCGGTGTAAACATCAACAACACACCACCGAGCATTGCAGCGAACCCAATAAGGCCGAGCCACAACTGCTGAGCGGCCACGCCGCCCACCAGCACTCCAATGCCGACCAGCGCCAGGATGATACCCAGCACCAGCGAACGATAATTTACTCGGCGACGACTGCCTGAGACCGTTTGCATAACGTCGGCCTCGCTTTGATAGAGCCCACGCTCCATCTCGTCAAGCAGTCGCTGCTCGTGTTCTGACAGCGCCATGACGACCCTCCCGACCGTTCCAATACTTTCTATGCACAGTCTACGCGGCCCGCCTCGAAGTAGGCTAGTTGCGTGGACGAAACGACTCGACTCGCAGGGCTTCTTCAGGAGCGCATCAACGACACGCTGGGGCGGCACCGTGATGCCTTAGCCCCCCTCGGGCCCGACACCAGTGCGGTGCTCGATGAGGTGACCCAGTTTCTGCAGGGAGGCAAACGCTTTCGCGCACAGTTCGCGATTCTCGGATATCGCGCGGTGCGTCATCTCGATGTGGCGGGTGAGATCGACGATGAGTTCGGTGCGCTGCTCGACGCTGCCTGCGCGCTCGAACTGTTTCACGCGGCAGCACTGATTCACGATGACATCATTGATCGTTCAGATACGCGCCGTGGCCGCGCGGCGACGCATCGCAGTTTCGCTGCGCTGCACCGCCGCGAAGGGCTGCGAGGGGACGCAGACCACTTTGGCGTCGCCTCGGCGCTGCTCGTGGGCGACCTACTGCAATCGTGGGCTGACGAGCTCATGCAGGCGGCTTGCGCCGCCGTCGACCGCGACCGCGGCGATCAAGCTCGCGCGCACTTTAACCGCATGCGCAGCGAGGTAGCGCTCGGACAGTACCTCGATGTACTCGAAGAGCAGCAGCCTCTTTTTGCGGCGCACAACGAGCAGCTCGAGCGTTCAACACGGGTCCTCGTGTACAAGTCGGCCAAGTACAGCGTCGAGGCGCCGTTGCTCGTGGGCGCGGCCCTCGCCGGGGCAGACGCTTCGCAAGAGAGCGCCCTCGCTGCTTTTGGGCTGCCCATCGGTGTGGCGTTTCAGCTGCGCGACGACCTCTTGGGCGTGTTCGGTGACGAACAGGTCACGGGCAAGCCTGCGGGCGATGACCTCATTGAGGGCAAGCGCACGGTGCTCGTAACTCTCACCCGAGATACTCTGCCCCAAACGCAGCGCAACATCTTCGACGACATGCTCGGCACCGAGCTCGATGCCGAAGAGGTGCACATGCTACAGCGCACAATCGCCGACAGCGGCGCTGTGGAAGAACTTGAAACAATGATCGCGCGCAATGTGGAGCGCGCCTCGGCCGCTCTGCAGGACTCGCCGCTGCGGCCCGATGCGGCGCATCTACTGACGCAGTTGGCCCAGCGCGCGGCACAGCGCAGCTCATAAACACAGCGCAGCTCATAAACCCAGCGCAGCTCTTCATCACGGCGCAGCTCTGCAGCTGCACAAATAAACAACGCACCGGGCCCGGCATGCGGGCCCGGTGCGTGATCCGGATCGAAGAGCGCTAGAAAGCGAGCCCCTGCGTCGCCCGCCGCGTCGACCTAATTAGTGACCACCTAAATATTGTCGCCTCGGTCAATCATCGGCGCGCAGGCATGGGTGGACACGGTAGTGGCGTGTGAATGCCAGGCCAGTCGACGGGGCACGTGTCCACGAGCGCCACCGCGTGACGAAAGTAAAATATGCGCGACTAGTTCCGTTTCTGGCGCAGGCTTAAGCGGAAGTAGTCGCGCATATTTCTGTATCCGGGGTTGGCCGAGCGCGCGGCACGGCGCAGCTCTTCAGCTGCACAAATAAACAACGCACCGGGCCCGGCATGCGGGCCCGGTGCGTGATCCGGATCGAAGAGCGCTAGAAAGCGAGCCCCTGCGTCGCCCGCCGCACTGCCGCCTTATTGCCGCGCGACAGCGAGTCGATGGGCCGTTCGCCGAGCTCGTCGTTGACGGTCATGAGCCAGTCAACGGCTTCATCGTTAGCAAACCCTGCGTCGAGCAGCACGAGCAGCGTGCCGCGCAGTGCGGGCAGCGGCTGGTTGCCCTGCACGAACTCTGCGGGGATCCGCAGTGCACCTTCAACGCGCACGGTAGCGAGCTGGTGGTCTTCGATCATGCGGTGAATGCGACCCGGTGATGCGTCAAAGCGCTCCACCAGGTCGGCGATAGTGAGCAGTTCGGATTCTGAAGCGTTGCTGTGTGACACGCCCCTAACTCTGCCACCGCACGGAGGCGGGCGCAATCGGCAGGCCGCAAATTGCGGGGCCCTGGGCGATTTCGCTTCGCTTACGGCGTGCGACGGGCGCGTGCCCAAGAATGTTTCGTAGACTCTTGGGGTGACCCAAGCGCCTACCGACCCGATGATCGGGCACACGCTCGACGGCCGTTACGCGATTCGGTCGCGTATTGCCCGCGGCGGCATGGCGATGGTGTACCTCGCAAACGATCTGCGACTTGAACGCCGGGTCGCGGTCAAGGTCATGCATGAGCACCTGGCCGAGGACGAGAACTTTCGTCGCCGTTTCGACCAAGAGGCGCGTAGCGCAGCGGGTCTCGCACACCCCAACCTGGTGAATGTGTTTGACCAGGGCTACGACTCTGGCCGCAACTACCTCGTCATGGAGTACCTGCCGAGCATTACACTGCGAGACCTGTTGAAACAGCAGCGGTCGCTCACACGAGAGCAGACCCTCGAGATCGGTGAAGCGATTCTCGCTGGTCTCTCAGCTGCGCACCAAGCGGGCATCGTGCACCGTGATTTGAAGCCCGAGAACGTCATGCTCGCCGATGATGGCCGCATCAAACTCGGCGACTTCGGCCTGGCTCGAGCCGTCAGCGCGAACACGACCACGGGGCAGGCACTTCTCGGTACCATCGCGTACCTCTCCCCCGAACTCGTCACCCGCGGCATTGCAGACGCCCGCAGCGACCTCTATGCCTTTGGCATCATGGTGTACGAAATGCTCACGGGCGTGCAGCCTTTCACGGGTGAGCAGCCCATGCAGATTGCCTACCAGCACGCCCACTCTGACGTGCCTGCTCCGTCCCTTGTGAGCCGTGAGTCGACGCCCGAACTCGACGATTTTGTGCGCTGGCTCACGCAACGTGAACCCACCGCGCGCCCGCTCGACGCTGGCGCGGCCCTCGTGCACCTGCGCAGCATCGCGAACGGCACGGCGCAGCTCATGGCGGCGCACGCGGGCACGACTGTGCTGCCCGATCTGGCACCCACTACGACGTTCACACCGTCAACCGCCGTGCTGACCGAAGCGCAGCTGGGCGCGCTCGAAGAACCGGCGTTACCGCCGCCCACGCCGCCAACAGCTGACCTCACCCCGATTGACCGAGCGGCCCAGGCCGCCCACCTGCGCAAACGACGAGGGCGCACGATCGCGGCGATCGCGGCGGCGGCCATCGTGATTGCTGGTGGCACAGGTTGGTGGTTTGGCCAGGGCCCGGGCTCGCAGGCTACTGTGCCGCTCGTCGCGGGCGAGAGCGTAGACGATGCGCTGATGCTGCTGGGCGAGGTGTCTCTGACCGGCGAGGTCATCGACTGTTCAAGCCTCGAGGTCGAAGCCGGTCTCGCTGTGAGCACAGACCCAGCGGCCGGATCGCGGGTGAACCGGGGCACAAGCGTGCAGCTGTGCCAGTCCACCGGGCCTGCCCAACTGCCCGTGCCCACCATCGTGGGGCTCTCACAGAAGGATGCAAAGGCCGAGATCACAGGCGCACACTTCAAGTTTGGTGGGGTGGCCGAGGAACGGTTCTCTGACGTCGCGAAAGGAACCGTGCTCGCTGCGCTCGGCGCTGACGGCGAACCGGTCGGCGATACATACTCTGAGCAGGCCGTAATCGACGTCGTCGTATCGCTCGGCGCGCTACCGAGTGTCACCGGCCTCACCGAGGCCGAGGCCACCAAGAAGGTAAAGAAGGCTGATCTGGTGCTGAGCGGAGACCTCAGGCAAGAAGTGCATGACGCTGAGGCTCCGGCCGGCACTGTACTCGACCTTGTGCTCTCTACCGACCCTGTGCGCCCCGGCGACGCGGTCGGCTTTGTAGTCTCGATCGGACCAGAGCTGTTTGCCGTGCCAGACGTAGCGGGCATGGCGCTCCAGGAGGCCATGGACGCTCTCGTCGCAGCAGGCTTCGAACCGACAACGCTCGTGCCTGATGCACTGCGTAACCTGGCAAAGGCCACGGGAACCGACCCCGCCAGCGGCACCGAGGTTCCTGCCGGCACCGAGATCAGGGTGAAGAGCACGATCTCGCTGTAGCGCACAGCGAGATCGTGCCTCGCCGCTTCTTAGTGCCGCTGCTTGAGTTCCTCAGACACCTGGAAGGCAAGCTCGAGCGACTGCATGTGGTTGAGACGCGGATCACACAGCGACTCGTAGCGGTTCTCGAGCGCCTCCTCGTCGATGTTCTCGGAGCCGCCAAGGCACTCGGTGACGTCATCACCGGTGAGCTCGACGTGGATGCCACCCGGGAACGTGCCCACCTCGCGGTGTGCTTCGAAGAAGCCCATCAGCTCGTTCATTACATCGTCGAACCGGCGTGACTTGTAGCCGTTGGCCGTCGTGATGCCGTTACCGTGCATCGGATCGGTCACCCACAGCGGGGTTGCCCCAGCGTCGCGCACGCCCTCGAGGAGGCCCGGTAGCACATCGCGAATCTTGCCAGCGCCCATGCGCGTAATGAATGTGAGCCTACCTGGCGTGCGCTCGGGGTCGAGCTTGTCGATGAGGCGTAGCGCATCATCAACCTGGGTCGTCGGCCCGAGCTTCACGCCGATCGGGTTATGCACGTGCGACAGGAACTCGACGTGCGCGCCGTCAATGTCACGAGTGCGCTCACCGATCCAGAGCATGTGCCCCGAAGTGTCGTACAGGTTGCCGGTGCGCGAGTCGATGCGCGCCATCGGGCGCTCGTAGTCGAGCAACAGCGCCTCGTGACTCACGTAGAACTCAGTCGAGGTGAGCGCCGAGTGGTCAACACCGCACGCGTCCATGAACTTGAGCGCGCGATCGATCTCTGCCGCGAGCGACTCGTAACGACGGTTCGCGGGGTTCGACACGAAACCCTTGTTCCACTCGTGCACCTGGCGCAGGTCGGCAAAGCCCCCTTGCGTGAACGCACGAATCAGGTTGAGCGTCGACGCCGACACGTGATAGCCCTGCACGAGCCGATCGGGGTTGGGCTGGCGCGACTCGGGAGTGAAGTCGTAACCGTTCACGATGTCGCCGCGGTAGGCGGGCAGCGTAACGCCCTCGCGAGTCTCGGTGTCGCTTGAGCGCGGCTTGGCGAACTGACCCGCCATGCGCCCGACCTTGATCACGGGCATCGACGCGCCGTACGTCAGCACGACCGCCATCTGCAGGATCGTCTTCACCCGGTCACGGATCTTATCTGCGGTGGCCGCGGCGAACGTCTCTGCGCAGTCACCTCCCTGCAGCAGAAAGGCTTCGCCGCGGGCGGCGGCGGCAAGGCGCTCGCGCAGCTGGTCAGCTTCGCCCGCAAAAACAAGCGGGGGCTGGGTGGCTAGTTCGGCCGACGCGGCACGCGCTGCCTCCGGATCAAGCCAACTGGGCTGCTGCTTTGCCTCAAGTGAGCGATACGCATCAAGCTCGGCAAATACCTGTTCAGCAGTTTTTGTGGCTTGGCTCGTCATGTGTGAATCCTCTACGTTGTGGAAAAGGCGCGGCAATTACTTGCCACGCCTCGTCCAGCCTACTACTTGGGTTATGTCTGTTGGGCCCGCGCGCGTACGCTGGACGCGTACACATCGGCGTACTTCTGGCCGCTGAGTTTTTGAATCTCGATCATGATCTCGTCGGTCACGCTGCGCAGCACGAACCGGTCGGCGCTCATTCCGCTGAATCTGCTGAAATCGAGCGGCTTACCAATCACCGTGCCGATCCGGCGTATGCGAGGGATCTTGACCCCGATAGGCATTGCTTTCTCAGTGTCGATCATCACGACCGGCACGACCGTGGCGCCCGATTCGAGCACGAGGCGCGCAACGCCTGTGCGGCCCCGATACAGCTGCGCGTCGGGACTGCGCGTGCCCTCGGGGTAGATTCCGAGCACATCGCCGCGGTCCAGCACCGATAGGCCGGTCGTGAGCGAGGCTTCAGACGCTTTGCCCCCCGAGCGGTCGATGGGAAGCTGCCCCACTCCGAGCATAAAGTTCTTCACGAGCCAACCTTTGAGGCCTTTACCCGTAAAGTAGTCACTTTTTGCCAGGAAATAGACGCGGCGGTCGACCATCACAGGCATGAAGAACGAGTCGATCACCGAGAGGTGATTGCCCACCAGAATCACGGGACCCGTAGCGGGGATATTCTCGCTGCCCTCGACCCAGGGGCGATAGACCGTCTTCAAGAGTGGCCCAATAATCAGGTGCTTGAAAATCCAGTAGAGCACGGGGTGAGCTTCCTCTCGTCGACTCCTAAGAATAGCCGAGCCGCGTTGCTTCAGCGGTATAGGCGGCGGCGCGTATACTCTGGAATCACATGCGCGGCATCTGTCGCCGCCCGCCTAAGACCTGTAGAAGGTATCAAAGGAGCTGCCGTGAAACAGTCGGAAACCCCCGTCCTTGTCCCCGCCATCCCAGAAGATAACATCACCGACCTGCTCGAGCAGCGCGTGGCAAAGACGCCCGATCGCCCGCTCTTTGCCGTCCCCCAGGGCGAAGGCTGGCGGGATCTTTCTGCGCGTGACTTTCACCGCGACGTCATCGCGCTCGCAAAGGGGTTTGCCGCGGCGGGCGTCGAGCCCGGCGATCGAGTCGCTTTCATGTGCACCACACGGTTCGAATGGACGCTTGTTGACTTTGCGCTGTTTTATGCGGGCGCGATCATGGTGCCCGTATATGAGACGTCATCGCCCCTGCAGATCCACTGGATCCTTGAAGACTCGGGCGCCAGCGCGATGATTACCGAGACGGCTGAGCACGCGCAGCGTTTCGAGGAGATCCGCGGCGATGTCGCGGCAATGCAAAAGTCGTGGCGACTCGATACCGGCGCACTGGACGAGTTGCGTGCGACCGGCGCCGAGGTCACCGACGAAGAGATCGAGCGACGCCGGTCGCTCGCCGTCGGCAGTGATATGGCGACCATTATCTACACTTCTGGTTCGACGGGCCGCCCCAAGGGCTGCGTACTCACCCATTCAAACTTCGTCGATCTCTCACGCAATGCTGCGGGTGCGCTCGACGAGGTGGTGCAGCAGCCAGGCTCATCGACGCTGCTGTTTGTGACGCTGGCGCACGTGTTTGCGCGGTTCATTTCGGTGCTCGCGGTGCACGCCGGGGTGCGTGTGGGCCACCAGGGTGACACCTCGAAGCTGCTGCCCGCGCTTGGGTCATTCAAACCCTCGTTCTTGCTTGCTGTTCCGCGCGTGTTCGAGAAGGTGTACAACTCAGCCGAGCAGAACACGGAGGCCGAGGGTAAGGGCAAGATCTTCCGCAAGGCCGCGAAGGTCGCAGTCGCGCACTCTGAGGCGCTCGATGCTGGCAAGGTGCCCTTCATGCTGGGGCTGCAGTTCAAGTTGTTCGACAAGCTCGTGTATTCGAAACTGCGCGAAAAGCTCGGCGGCCGCGTGAAGTATGCGGTGTCGGGTTCGGCGCCCCTCAGCCACTACCTCGGACACTTCTACCGCAGCCTCGGAGTCAAGATTCTCGAGGGCTACGGCCTGACCGAGACGACCGCGCCAGTCACGGTAAACCTGCCCGACAAGTTCAAGATCGGCACCGTCGGCCCCGCCCTACCCGGCCACACCGTGCGCATTGCCGAGGACGGTGAGATTCAGGTCAAGGGCATCGACGTGTTCAAGGAGTACTGGAACAACCCGACCGCTACGAAAGAGTCGTTCACTGAAGACGGGTTCTTTGCGACGGGAGATCTTGGCACGCTCGACGACGACGGCTACCTGTCGATCACCGGACGTAAGAAAGAAATCATCGTCACAGCCGGCGGCAAGAACGTCGCCCCCGCAGCACTCGAGGACCCGATCCGGTCGAACACGGTGATCGGCCAGGTCGTGGTCGTCGGCGACCAGAAGCCGTTTATTTCAGCGCTCGTGACCCTCGACGCAGAGATGCTGCCGGTGTGGCTCAACAACGCGGGCGAGGACCCGCAGATGACGCTTGCCGAGGCGGCAAAGCACCCGAAGGTGCTCGCCGAGGTGCAGGCGGCAATCGATGCCGGCAACCGTTACGTTTCCCGTGCAGAGTCGATTCGCAAGTTCGTGATCTTGCCGCTCGAGTTCACCGAGGCGAACGGTCACCTGACTCCCAAGATGAGCATTCGCCGAGACAACATTCTGCGCGACTTTTCGACCGAAATTGCTGAGCTCTACGGCGATAACCCGCAGACCGAGGCAACCAACCTGCACCGCCAGCGATAGGTCACGTGCAATCGTCTGAGCGCCAGCTACCGCGGTGGGTTATTCCCGTCGCGGTAGCTGGCGGTGTGCTCTCACTCGTGCTGTTGCTTGCGTTCGCGGGATCGCTCGTCTGGTTGACGTCGCAGGCGCAGGGCGTGCTCACCGCGGGCCCTAAACCCGTCCCCTCACCCGAGACTGTCGAACCGCCAAAGCTTCACCCCGCACCGCCGAACGGGAGTTTCAAGCCGCACGCAGACTCGGGATCGCGGTCGGGCCAAGAGCCGAACTCGGAGTCTTCGCGCGATATTGCGGCCCAAATCCAGTCGCTCGCTGACTCGTATCTCGCGGCACAGCGCGACGGTACGATCTACGACCTCGTCCCAGGCGGCGAACAGGTCGACCCCGCATACACGGGCGCGTTCCTATTCGCGCTCACCGACCTCAAGTCTGCATCGCGGTTTGGTGGTAGCTCGGCGCAGCTCCAGGAACTCCTGGACAAGGCGCACACCTACGAAGAGCGTTTCCTCGCGGGCGAGGACCTCGGTACGAGCGTGAAGATCACACGCGAAGACGGCAGCGTCTTCGAATCTGACGGTAAGTACCGCCTCATAGATTAAGTAGGCCCCGGCGCTAGCGCCAGTTGTCACAGCCGCGCCCGATCACGCCTGCCGAGAAATGTGCGCATTGCTCGAGTCGGCGCATACACTTGCGGCATGACCGCCGCACTCACGTCGTCCGAGCTCCTGCAGCTGCGCATGCGTGCGCAGCTGCTTTCGCAACCCGTGCATCCGGATCCCGGTCAGCCCAGCGGGTCGCAGCACATCGCCGCGGTCACGCGGCACATGCTCGCACTACAGGGACAGGATTGGCCCTCTTCGCGCTGGGCGCTCGGTGTGCGGGCACCCGGTACGAGTGTTGCTGACGTGCATACCGCGTTCGATGAGGGGTTGCTCGTCAGGTCGTGGCCGATGCGCAGCACCGTGCACGTGATCGCGGCAGAAGACATCGGATGGGTACAAGCGCTCACCTCGGAGCGGGTGTTGCGCGGAGCAGCGAAGCGGCGCGCCTTTCTCGGGCTCGACGATGCCACGCTCGAGCGCGTCGTTGAAGTGTCGCTCGCCGCACTCGCGGGTGGCGCAAGGCTCACCCGCGACGAGCTATCGGCGTATTGGACGGCGGCCGGGATCGAGTGGCAGAGCAACTGGCGGTACCACCTCGTGTGGTGGCTGTGCCAAACCGGTCTCGCCGTGTTGGGGCCTGTGTCGCGTGCGGGCGTCACATGCGAAGAGCTCTCGAACGAGCCACTCATCGTGCTCGCAGACGACTGGATCACCGCACCCCGGCAGCTGAGCGGCGACGAAGCGTTCGGCGAGCTCGCGGCCCGGTACGCGACCGCCCGTGGCCCGATTACAGCGAAAGACTTGGCCTGGTGGGCGGGCCTCACGATGGGCGACAGCAAACGCGGGTTAGCGCTCGCAGTGGGGGCTGGGGCCCTGCAGCAGGTCGAAGTCGTGGATTCCCCCGCGTCGTTCTGGTGCGGCGCGAAACTGCTGGGCGACGCAGTGGGCACGGGTTCGGGCGCAGGCTCCAGCACCAGCACCAGCACCAGCACCAGCACCAGCACCAGCACCAGCAGCCTGCTGCTTCCCGCATTCGACGAGCACCTCCTTGGGTATACCGACCGCGCCCCACAGCTCGACCCCGCACACTTTGACCGGATCGTGCCCGGCCGCAACGGAGTGTTTCGCGCCACGGTAACCAGGGGCGGGGTCGTCGAGGGCACCTGGCGCCGCGACACGGCCCCGAAGGCCGCTGCCGCCGCGGGCCGCATTGTCGCGGAGCCCATGCCGGGCTGCGCGATCCGGAGCGAAGAGCTCGCGGGGCCAGCCGCGCGCTGGGCGCAGTTTCATGGCTATCTCGAGCCGAGCGTCGTGGTCAGCTAGTCAGCCCGCTCAAGCATCAAGCTAGGGCGTGTTCTGCAGGTACGCGAGAACAGCGAGCACGCGCCGATGCTCGGCGCCCGAGCCCTGTAGCCCGAGCTTCTGAAACACCGATGTGACGTGCTTTTCGACCGCGCCGGTGCCCACGAACAGCCGTTCGGCGATGCCAGCGTTCGTGCGCCCCTCGGCCATGAGCCCCAGCACCTCGCGTTCGCGCGGGGTCAGGCTCGCAAGCGGGTGCGCCCGTTGCGTGAGCATCTCGCGCACTACCTGGGGATCGAGCACGGTTCCTCCCGCACGCACTCGAGCGACCGCATCTTCAAGCTCATCGAGCGACGCTACGCGGTCCTTGAGGAGATAACCCAGGCCGCCCGTCACACCATCACCCGGGCTCGCTGCGACGAGCTCGCGCGTGTAGCTGCCTTCAACGTACTGGCTGAGCAGCAGAATCCCGATGTGCGGGGCACGCTCTCGCAGCGTGAGCGCCGCCTGCACACCCTCATCGCGAAATGTGGGCGGCATGCGCACGTCAAACACCACGAGCTCGGGCCGCGTGGCCTCCAGCTCGTCGAGCAACGAAACCGCGTCGCCGTAGACACCCACAACCTCGCACCCGGCTTCGCGAAACAAGCGCACGAGACCCTCGCGCAGCAGCAGCGAATCTTCTGCAATCACGAGCCGAAGCGGTGGTGGAAAGTCAGAGCGCACCCGTCTACGTTATCGCGCAGCGAGTGGCACGCGCGCGGTGACGGTCGTGGGGCCGCCCACCGGGCTGTCAAATTCGAAGTACCCCTGCAGGCCGTGCAGGCGCTCTGCAATGCCAGCGAGACCGTGCCCGTCACGAAGCGCCGCCCCGCCGACACCCGTATCTTGCACGCGCAGCACCAGCTCGGCACCCCCTGGCGCAGCGGCGCTCACTGACACCGACTGTGCGCCCGAGTGTTTGGCCGCGTTCGTGAGCAGTTCTGCCGCGACGAAGTAGACGCTGCGTTCAATTTCGGGTGCAAACTCTGTGCTTTCGTCGAACGCGACTGTGAGCGTCACGGGAATCGGGCTGCGCTCGGCCAACGACCTCAGGCCCGCCGCCAGGCCACGATCCTGCAAGATGGGCGGGGCGAAGCCGCGAGACAGCGCCCGCAGCTCCTCGAGCGCATCGTGTGCTTGGGTGCGCGCTTCGGCGAGCATCTCACCCGCCGCTTGCGGGTCACGTGCGAGTCTGCGCTCTGCTGCCGCGAGATCCATCTGGAGCCGCACCAGCCGCTGCTGCGGGCCATCGTGAATGTCGCGCTCGAGCCTACGCAGCGAGCGATCCTCGGCCTGCACCGCCGCCCCGCGCTCTGCTGCGAGCGTCGCCACTTCCTCTCGCAGCAGCGCTGCCCGACCGGGGCTAAGCAGCGCGACCGCGGCGCCCCAGTGTACGAGGGTGAGACCGCGCGTGATGAGCGGCAGCACCAAGAGAGCAATCACGCCGACAATCGCGAAGAACACGTTCTCGCCCAGCGCCGGGTCAGTGACCCACTGATTTCCCGGCGCGATGAAATCGACCACGACACGGTGAAGCACAATGTTCTCGCCGGTCATGGGAATGAAGCGCACCCAAAACCAGTAGCTCGCCCCACCCAGTCCGAGCGCAAGCCAGGTCACCGTAACACTCCAGCTCACGATCCCAATGATGGGTTGCACGAGCCATGCGTGCATCAGATACCGCCAAGATGCGCCGTCACGCAGCGGGGTGAGCGCGCGCCACATGAGCCCCCGCTGGGGGTCTGCCACAGGCCACACCGGCTCGGCAATCGCAGGCCTCCCGGCCCAAGCGAGGCGTACCCGTTCAAATCGACCGAACCCGCGCGCAGCGAGCAGCCCGCCCACGAGCACAAACAGTCCGATCGTGAACACGACGAGCGACAAGCCCAGCGACACTAGGGTCGTGAAGACTGCGAGTCCTACGACCGCGATAGGTAGGCCGGCGAGGAGGTAGCCCATCTCGCGCGGCAAACGTCGCCACAGGTCGAGAATAAAGGGCGGCCGTGCAGGGGTATCGTTCATACTTCAATTCTCTTCGCCGCAGCCGGGGCTGTGAATCCTGTGAGCCCACGAAGGCGCCCGGGGGTTATCCCCCGGGCGCCTTCGTGGTGCAGCGTTGTTGCGGTCAAGCGTTGCCGTGCGCCTACCCCAAGCTAGAACCAGCTCGAGGTGCGAATCTGCCGCATCGCCTCGCCTCGAGTTTCGCGGTCGAGGCGCGAAATGTACAGTTTGCCGTCGAGATGATCGCACTCGTGTTGCAGGGCTTGCGCGAGTAGACCCGACCCCGAGATCACAACCTCGCGGCCGTCAAGATCGATGCCGCGCACGGTCGCCCGCGGGTAGCGCATCACCTCAAACCACAGGTCGGGCACCGAGAGGCATCCCTCCCCCGTGGCGACCGGGTCACCGTCGAGCGCGACGATCTCGGGGTTGAGCACGTAGCTCACCCGGCCGTCAATGTGCAGGCTAAACGCCCGCTCCCGGTACCCAATCTGGGTGGCGGCGAGCCCCGCACGACCGTCAAATGCGACGGTGTCGCACAGGTCAGCCACGAGGGCTCGCACTCCGTCATCGATGGTCTCAATTGGCTCGCACACTGTGCGCAGCACCGGATCACCGAACAGTCGAATTTCTCGAATTGCCATAGCTTACGAGCTTAGCGCCTAACCGATCACGGCGATGAGGTCACCCGATTCGACCGCGCGGGTGCCCGTGAACACGAGGCGCTCGACCTTACCCGACACCTGCGCGGTGATGGGCGCCTCCATCTTCATCGCTTCGATCGTGGCGATCGGCTGCCCGGCTTCGACCTCGTCGCCCGCCGCGACGTTGACAGTGACAGTGCCCGAGAATGGCGCGGCCGTGTGGCCGGGAAGGGTGCGATCAGCTTTCTCAGCCACTGGCGTCTGCACGGCGACCGAGTCGTCTTTCACAAACACCTGGCGTAGCTGGCCGTTGAGCCGCACCATCACCGTGCGCACGCCCTTATCGTCGGCGGCACCGATCGCTTCGAGCCCCACGTAGAGGCTGACACCGCGCGACAGGTCAAAGACCCGCTCGACTCCTGCTTCGAGCCCGTACAGGTAGTCCGAGGTATCGAGCACCGAGAGGTTGCCAAACTTCTCGCGCGACTCTTCGTACTGCTTAGTGGGGACCGGAAACAGCAGCCTGTTGAGCGCGGCCTGCCGAGTTTCGCCCGGCGTCGCCAGGAGGGCTTCATCCTCGGGGCTCAGAGCCGCAACCTCGGGCTTCACGTTCTTGCCCGCGAGCACCTTCGACCTAAACGGCTCGGGCCAGCCGCCCGGAATCTCGCCCAACTCGCCAGCAAGAAAACCGACCACCGAGTCGGGTACGTCGTAGCTGCCCGGGTTCGCTTCGAAGTCGGCCGGGTCGGCATCGACCGCCGCAAGGTGCAGCGCGAGGTCGCCCACCACCTTCGACGACGGCGTCACCTTGGGGATACGTCCCAGAATGCGGTCGGCCGCCGCATACATGTCTTCGATCTTCTCAAAGTTCTCAGACAGTCCCAGGGCGATCGCCTGCTGGCGCAGGTTCGACAGCTGCCCGCCAGGAATCTCGTGAGTGTACACGCGGCCGGTGGGCGAAGGCAGCCCCGATTCGAACGGCTTGTACAGCGCGCGCACCGCGTCCCAGTAGGGCTCGAGCGCGTACACGGAGTCTTGTGAGATGCCGGTGTCGCGGTCGGTGTCGGCGAGCGCAGCCACGAGCGCCGACATCGATGGCTGGCTCGTGGTGCCCGACATGGGCGCTGAGGCAACATCGACCGCGTCGACGCCGGCCTGTGACGCTGCAAGCAGCGTCGCGAGCTGGCCACCCGGTGTGTCGTGCGTGTGCAGGTGCACGGGCAGGTCAAAACGCTCGCGCAGCGCGGCGACGAGGGTCGCGGCAGCCTGCGGACGCAGCAGCCCCGCCATGTCTTTAATCGCGAGCACGTGCGCACCAGCTTCGACAATCTCGTCGGCAAGCCGCAGGTAGTAGTCGAGCGTGTACTTCGTCTCGCCGGGGCTCGCGAGGTTACCCGTGTACGCCATCGCCACCTCGGCGACCGCCGTGCCCGTTTCGCGCACCGCGTCAATCGCGACGCGCATCTGGTTTACGTCATTGAGCGCGTCGAAGATGCGAAACACGTCGACACCGGTTTGTGCTGCCTCGGCAACGAAACCGCGGGCGACGCTCGCCGGGTACGGCGTGTATCCCACGGTGTTCTGTCCGCGCAGCAGCATCTGAATCGGAATGTTCGGCATCGCCTCGCGCAGCGTAGCGAGTCGCTCCCACGGGTCTTCGCCGAGAAACCGCAGCGCCACGTCGTAGGTCGCGCCACCCCAGGCCTCAACCGACCACAGCTCGGGGGTCATGCGCGCAACATACGGCGCGATGCGAGCGAGGTCGCGGGTGCGCACACGTGTGGCGAGCAGCGACTGATGCGCGTCACGGAACGTTGTTTCGGTGACAGCGAGCGCCTTCTGTTCGCGCAGCGCCTTCGCGTACGCGTCTGGTCCCAGCTCGATCAGCTTCTGACGAGCCCCCGCGGGCAGGGGCTCGCTCGGGTCAATGCTCGGCAGCTTCGACGCCGGATCGATGTGCCCGGGGCGCGCGCCGTTGGGCTGGTTCACCGTGACGTTGGCAACGTGCTGCAGGAGCCTCGTTGCACGGTCTTTCGGCTTGTTCATCGCGAGCAGCTCGGGGCGCTCCTCGATAAACGCGGTCGACACGTCACCCGCTTGAAAGTCGGGGTCTGCGAGCACGGCCTGCAGGAACGGAATATTGGTGGAGACGCCGCGAATACGAAACTCGGCGAGCGCGCGCTGTTCACGGGCGACAGCGTCACGGAACGTGCGGCCGCGGCAGGTGAGCTTCGCGAGCATCGAGTCGAAGTGCGGGCTGATCTGCGCGCCCACGTCGATCGTGCCGCCGTCGAGTCGCACGCCACCGCCGCCCGGTGAACGGTAGGCCGTGATCCGGCCCAGATCTGGACGAAACCCGTTAGCAGGATCTTCGGTCGTGATGCGGCACTGCAGCGCCGCGCCGCGCAGCTTGATGCGATCCTGTGTGAGCTCGAGCTCTTCGAGCGTCGAGCCCGATGCGATGAGCATCTGCGCGCGTACGAGATCAACGTCAGTGACCTCTTCAGTCACCGTGTGTTCGACCTGAATGCGAGGGTTCATCTCGATGAACACGTGCTCGCCGCGGCGCTCCCCCTCGGTATCGAGCAAGAACTCGACAGTGCCCGCGTTCTCGTAACCGATCGACTTGGCGAACGCGACGGCGTCGCGGGTGAGGGCGTCGCGCGTGGCCTGGTCAAGGTTGGGCGCCGGGGCGATCTCAACAACCTTCTGGTGGCGGCGCTGCACCGAGCAGTCGCGCTCAAACAGGTGCACGGTCGCGCCGGTCTTGTCTGCCAGCACCTGCACCTCGATGTGGCGCGGGCGCAACACGGCCTGCTCAATGAACATCGTCGCATCACCGAACGCATTGTCGGCCTCGTGCATTGCGCTGACAAGCGCTTCACGCAGGTCTTCTTCGCGTTCTACACGTCGCATGCCTCGGCCGCCGCCGCCGGCAACCGCCTTCGCAAAGACCGGAAACCCGATCTCGCGGGCGCCTGCGATGAGGGCGTCGAGGTCTTGCGATGGTGGGGTCGAGGCCAGCACCGGCACGCCCGCAGCGATCGCGTGCTCCTTCGCGGCCACCTTGTTGCCCGCCATTTCGAGGGCGAGGCGACCGGGCCCAATGAACCTGATGCCAGCCTCGTCTGCCGCGGCCGCAAGCTCGGGGTTCTCAGAGAGAAAACCGTAGCCGGGGTAGATCGCGTCGGCGCCCGACTCTTTCGCTACGCGAATAATCTCAGACACGTTGAGGTACGCCCGCACAGGGTGCCCCACCTCACCAATGAGGTACGCCTCGTCGGCTTTGAGTCGATGCAGCGAATTTCGATCTTCGTACGGAAACACCGCCACGGTGAGCGCGCCGAGTTCGTGCGCCGCACGGAACGCACGGATCGCGATTTCGCCTCGGTTCGCAACAAGCACCTTCTTGAACATACGGTAAAACCCCTCTGTTAATAACGCGTTTAGTGGCTGCCCAGGCCCTAGAACTTGTTCGATATCAAGATACATGCTTCCCCCAGTTTCGTCGGCATCTACGCTCTCCTTGGGGGTGCCGCACGACAAATCCTGGGCCACGCCGCAGATTCTGCGGCACCTGCGCGAACCGGATCGACTAGAATCGTCACGTGCATGTTTTGAGTGTGAGTTCCCTAAAGGGCGGCGTCGGCAAGACCACTGTGACGCTTGGCCTCGCCTCGGCCGCGTTCTCTCGCGGACTGCGGACCCTCGTCGTTGACTTCGACCCGCAGTCTGACGTTTCAACCGGCCTGGCCGTCAACCCCGAGGGCTTTGCCAACGTCGCTGACGTCCTCGAAGGCCCCAAGGAGAAGACCGTGCGTGCGGCGATCGCGCACAGCGGCTGGAACGACTACCACGAGGGCGGCGTCATCGACCTCATGGTCGGCAGCCCCACGTCGATTAACTTCGACGGCCCCCATCCTTCAACGCGAGACATCTGGAAGCTTGAGGAGGCGCTCGCGATTCTCGAGAGCGAGTACGACCTCGTGCTCATCGACTGCGCACCGTCCCTCAACGCCCTCACGCGCACCGCGTGGGCCGCGAGCGACCGCGTACTCGTGGTCGCAGAGCCCAGCCTGTTCGCCGTCGCGGCAACCGACCGCGCCCTTCGATCAATCGAGGAGATTAGGCGGGGCGTGAGCCCGCGCCTGCAGCCACTCGGGATTTTGATCAACCGCACGCAGCCGCAGTCCCCCGAGCACCAGTTCCGCATTCGCGAGCTGCGTGAAATGTTTGGACCGCTCGTGTTGAGCCCTCAGCTCCCCGAGCGTTCTGCGCTGCAGCAGGCTACCGGCGCTGCGAAGCCCGTGCACATGTGGCCGGGTGAGGCCTCACAAGAGATGGCCGCCAACTTCGACACGATCCTGGATCGAGTACTGCGCTCTGCAAACATGAACGCTGAGAAGTAACGCGCACCGCCGCGCGAAACAACACTAGAGCGCCGCGTCCCCAGAGAGGGGACGCGGCGCTTTAGTGTTGCAGCGGTTACGCAAGAACAGATATCTAAGACAGCAGGCATCGCCTCGGTGGCCACGCATGGCCAGTAATGCTACGAAGACTTTTGTTTGCTCGTGCGACGGTGTGCGAGTTCGTCGAGTTGCTCGCCCGGCTCCCGGTGCTCGTCCATGTCGATAAGCGATGATTCGACCTCTCGCAGCACTTTACCGACCGCGATACCAAATACGCCCTGGCCACGGCTTACGAGGTCGATCACCTCATCGCTCGAGGTACACAGGTAGACACTCGCCCCGTCACTCATGAGGGTCGTCTGCGATAGATCGTGCACGCCGGCCTCGTGTAGTTGCGCGATGGCCGTGCGAATCTGCTGCAGCGAAATGCCCGTGTCGAGCAGGCGCTTCACGAGTTTCAGTACGAGGATGTCGCGGAACCCATAGAGCCTTTGTGAACCCGATCCTTTGGCTCCGCGCACGGTCGGCTCGACGAGCCCAGTGCGCGCCCAATAATCGAGTTGTCGGTAGCTGATGCCCGCAGCACGCGCCGCGGTGTTGCCTTTGTAGCCACTCGCCTTGGGGCGCGGCAGACCGTCGTCAAAGAGAAGCTCAGGCGCGCTCGAGCCCTGCTGCGCGTGCGTATCGCGCGGCTCAGAGTTCTCCATCACGTTCCTCTCATCGAATCGGCAACCGAGCGGCCCCGAACTCACACAACGCTACCGACCCTTGGGCCCGAGATCAACGACCGACACACACCATTTTGAGCGTGTCGGCGCGACCCCTCCGAGCTTCGTTGAGATGCCGCGGCAAGCGGTCGTTTACGCGGAGCCAAATCGGCGTCGCAACACGCCGGAACGCACGGTATCAAGGTGCTCTGCGAGCTCCAGTGAGTCTTCGACACCGCGCGGAGTGGCGCTCTTGACGCCACGCGCGGCAACAGCGTGCGATATGAGCTCTGCCTCACGTTCAGCCGCCACCCGCAGGGCGCGCAAATGCTGCGGCGTGATGCCGTTCTCTGCCAGGTGGATGAGCGAAGTCAGCTGTGTCACAGCTTCACGCGGAAACACCTCGGCTGCTGGGAGTAAGCCCGCCGCGATTGCCTCGCCCAAGAACCGCCTTGATGCGCCCGTAGCTCGGCACAGCTCTTCGCCGCTGAGCACCCGCTGCGGTGTCAAAATACTCGACACGGTACGGGCCGCCCCGGGAATCACCGGATCGCGGCCCGCATCAATCTCTTCAAGCACTTCTGCGATGACTTTGAGCGGTAGGTAGTGATCGCGCTGCAGCGAAAGGATCATGCGCAGGCGCTCAATGTGCACCTGACCAAATTTGCGGTAGCCAGCCCGCGTACGCTCGGGTCGCACCAATCCCTGCTCCTCGAGAAACCGCAGCTTCGAGGGCGAGAGGTCAGAGAAGTCGTCGCGAAGCAGCGCGAGCACCTGACCGATGCTCAGCAGCTCCTGCGATGACCGCGCGACCCTGGGGGAACCCACCCTAGGCGCTCTCACCCAGGTCGAAGCGCGACGCAAAGAAGGTGAAACGGTATTTGCCCACCTGCACCTCTGCGCCATCGGTGAGCGCAAGCTCGCCATCGATGCGCGCCCCGTCGCAGAACGTGCCGTTGAGCGAGCCGAGGTCGACGACGCTAAACGCCGTGCCACTGCGGTGAAACTCTGCGTGCCTGCGCGACACTGTTACATCGTCGAGAAAGATGTCGACGGCCGGGTGCCGCCCCGCCACCGTCACATCGCGGTCAAGTAAGAAGCGTGCCCCCTGGTCGGGGCCGCGACGTACAACGAGCAACGCCGCCCCCGAGGGCAGTGCGCCTACAGCTTCGCGCTCGTCAACGGAAAGATCGGTCGCGTGGGCTCGAATCATTGCCCCCAGGTCATCGCGAAACTGCTGAGTTGCGCGCGCCTCGGTGCCGTCGGATCGCCGGGGATGAAATTCAGCGTTCATAACCCACCCACCTTCCAAACTCGTGACGTGTTGGGCTTGCGCCCTGTTGTACTCCCTACGCTATCGCAGCCTGGGTTGCTTACGCACCTCGCTGCCCAATATCGGGCTTTGAAGTGTACGGCCGCGCGTGGCGGCTTTACCACTTACGGTTCGTGGCGCTCAAGGAACTCATACACTTCGTTGGTGTCTACCCCTGGGAAAGTGCCGGTCGGCAGTGCTGCCAGGAGGCTCGTCGGCGTCGAGGCTTCAGGCCACGCCGCCTGCTCCCACTTGCGGGTGAGCTCTTCAGACGCGCGCCTACAGCACCTGTCATCGGGGCAGTTCGATGCGGTGCGGTTGCCGGTTTCACGCCCACGAAACCATTTGACGTCTTCAAATCTGACGCCCACGCTCACCGAGTACAGGCCCTCTTTAGCCTTCTCGACGCGAGAGGTGCACCAGTATGTGCCGCCGGCCGCCATGTCTGTGTACTGGTACCAGGGATTAAACCTGTCGGGCTGCCCGAAGACGGTGCGCGCGGTCCAGTTGCGGCAGACGTAAGCACCCTCAAAGTTGCCGAGTGCGTCCGAGGGAAACCTGACGCCGTCATTCTCGTAGGCCTTAATGAGCGTGCCAGATTCGTGCGCCTTCATAAAGTGCACGCGCAGGTCGAGTTTCTCGGTCGCCAGGTTCGTGAAGCGGTGGGCTGCCATCTCGTATGACACACCAAACGCGTCGCGCAGGTCTTCCATCGAAAGGTGCCGCTCACGCTTTGCGGTGCGCAGGTGCTCCCCCGCGGCCGCCTCGGGTAGGAGCACAGCGCCTGCGAGATAGTTCGCTTCAACACGCTGCCGCAAGAAGTCCCCGTAGTTACGAGGTTCCTCATGCCCGCACACCACGCCAGCAAGCGCCCGAAGCACGGGAGCGCGTGCATCTCGTGACGGCACATTCGCGGCGAGATAGATGCGTCCGTTTCGTCGGTCAATCACCGACCTGGTCGAGTGCGGCACGTCAGAGACGTAGTGCAGACTGAAGCCGAGCTTGGCTGCGATGTTCGAGACAACCTGCTGCGACACTGGCCCGCTCGAGTAGCCCACTGATTCAAGCAGGCCCTGCGCGGCATGTTCGAGGTCAGCATAGTAGTTACCTGCCACGCGCATTTCACGGCGCAGTTCGGTATTGGCCCGACGCGCTTCCTCGGGCGTAGCCGCCCGCTCACGGTGCAACCGCTCGACCTCCTGGTGCAGGCCGTGAAGTGCGCGCAGCGTCTCGTCACTTGTGGCCTTTGACACCCGGATCGGCGCAAGACCGAGTGCGGTAAAGACCGCACCGCGTTGCGCTCGCTCCACCGCAATCTCAAGCGCAGCCCGCTCGCTCGGGGCTTCTTCGAGCAGCAACTCATCGACGGTCGAGTCAAGGGCCTGAGCGATAGCGCGCAGTAGGGGCAGTCGCGGCTCACGTTTACCGTTCTCGATCGCCGACAGTTGTGAGGGTGCACGCTCGACGGCAGCGGCCAGCTGCTCGAGCGTCATACCGAGTCGCGTGCGTCGTTCACGCACGCGACGGCCCAGCGTGAGTGCGTCCCCCGGGTCAGATACGCCCGGCTCTTGAACTCCTAGCAGCGATGTCATGCGTTCATCGTGCCACCCGCGCGTATTTTCAGCAAGCAGAAATACCGGCGAATTTCTCACCTCAAAAGGTCTTCCCTGCTATTGCACTCACCCCAAGATGGAATTACCAGGCACGACGACGACAAAGGACACATCATGACCATCACACAGGCGGCCCCGTATTTCACGCAGACCGCCGCACCCGCGCACACACCCCGCATCGAGATTCTCGGCAGGCCGTTCGACCGCAGCGACGAAATACTGAGCGCGGAGGCTCTCGCCTTCGTCACTAAACTGCACACGCGATTCGCAAACGTCCGCCACGAGCGGCTCGCAGACCGGCAGCGCCGCCGCTACGAGATCGGCAACGGCCGCGACCCCAAGTTTCGCGAAGACACGCGCCATATTCGCGAAGACGCGAACTGGCGGGTCGCAGGGGCGGGGCCCGGCTTGGAAGACCGTCGCGTTGAAATTACCGGGCCCACTGACCCGAAGATGACAATTAACGCCCTGAACTCTGGAGCCCGTGTGTGGCTCGCAGACCAAGAGGACGCCACAAGCCCCACTTGGGCGAACATGATCGGCGGACAGCTCACCCTCTTCGACGCGATTCGTGAGCAGCTCGAGTACACAAGCCCCGAGGGCAAGCACTACGCTGTCACCGCCGAACGCACGCCGACCATCGTGATGCGCCCCCGCGGGTGGCACCTCGTCGAAAAGCATCTGCGTTACGTTGACGCACAGGGCCGCGCAGGCGCCGCCTCTGCCAGCCTCGTCGACTTCGGCCTATACGCCTTCCATAACGCCCGGGAGCTCGTCGCCCGCGGCCGGGGCCCCTACTTCTACATTGCCAAGCTCGAATCGAGCGAAGAGGCGAAGTTGTGGGACGAGATCTTCACCTTCACCGAACAATATCTGGGCCTCGCGCACGGCACGATCCGGGTCACCGTGCTCATCGAGACCCTTCCTGCCGCCTTCGAGATGGAAGAGATTCTCTACGTTCTGCGCGATCACATCGCGGGTCTCAACGCGGGCCGCTGGGACTACATCTTTTCGATCATTAAGAACTATCGCGGCCGCGGCGCCCGCTTCGTCTTGCCCGACCGCAGCGAGGTCACAATGACGGTGCCCTTCATGCGCGCCTACACCGAGCTTCTCGTGCAGACCTGCCACCGCCGCGGTGCACACGCCATCGGCGGCATGAGCGCCTTCATCCCGAACCGTCGCGATCCCGAGGTCACGGCGCGGGCAGAGACCAAGGTGCGCGCGGACAAGAGCCGCGAGGCCGCTGACGGCTTCGACGGCACCTGGGTCGCTCACCCCGATTTGATCCGGATCGCGCAGTCGGAATTCGACGCCGTGCTCGGCGACCGCCCCCACCAGCTTGATCGGCAGCGAAACGACGTGCACGTCACCGCTGCGCAACTACTCGATGTGCGCATCGGCCGGGACATCACCGAGGCCGGGGTGCGAGAGAACGTGACGATCGGGCTTCGCTACATCGAGGCATGGTTGCGCGGTCACGGGGCCGTCGCTATTGACAATCTCATGGAGGACGCGGCGACCGCTGAGATCAGCCGGTCTCAGATTTGGCAGTGGATTCACCAGGATCAGTGCACGGCCGAGGGCACCGCGATCACGGCGGGCTGGGTGACCGAACTGATCACCGAGGCCGTCGCGGGGTTCGATCGTTTCACCGGCGACCGCTTCGACGATGCGGTGGCGCTCTTCACGGATGTGGCGCTGGGCGACCAGTTTCCGACCTTCCTCACCGTACCCGGTTACAGCCGGTACCTGGTCGACGTGTAACCGCCATCGCCTGGTTACTCTGCTCAGCCCCCGGTCACGCTTTCACGCGGCCGGGGGCTGAACTGTTGCGGTGCACAGCCCTGTCAGCCCGCCCTTGATCCGGAGCCCGAAGCGCGAGTCAGCGGTAGAGCGAGTCGCTGCGGTCGATCGCGGGGCCCAGTTCGTCAATGACCATGGTCTCTTCGTCAACCTGACCGGCACGGTATGCCGCGCGCCCCACCATGTGGGCCGCGATGGGGGCCGTGAGTGACTGAAAGACGAAGACGGGAATGAGCGCGGCGAGCGTTGCGAATGAGCGTTGATCGAGCGCGACAGCTGCGATCGTGAGCAGCAGCCCAAAAACCTGCGGTTTGGTGGCGGCGTGCAGCCTGGTGAGTGCATCGGGAAACCGCAGCAGACCGATGCCGGCCGCGACCGACAGTACGGCCGCGAGCACGAGGCACACCATCGCGGTGAGGTCCATAATGGTGGCGGCGAGGCTGCCGTCAGGTACGAGTTCGGCAAGCGCGATACTAAACATTGCTGCCTCCCGCTGGTGGCGCCACCGGAGTGACCCGCTGTCTGCGCACGTAGCGTGCGACGACAATCGTGGCGAGGGTCGCGGTGGCCGCAATCGACACCATGAGCGGAATCGAGTCCGTGTGGCCGCGCACCACCATATCGAGCCCGAGCGCGAGCATCAGTGTTGTGAGCAACACATCTGAAGCGATCATCCGGTCGAGCAGCGTCGGCCCCGCAACAATGCGCACGATCGTCATCATGGCGGTGAGGCTGAGCCCTACCCCCGCGGTGATCGCGAGGACCAGCATCGTCGTGCTCATGCGCTCCGCTCCTCTCGTGACTGTTCGACTTCGGGGGTGCCTTCGGGGGTGCCTTCCGGCGGGCTTTCGGGGGCCGTCTGCCCGCCGACGGTGCCAAATGTGAGCACGAGCAGCCGCTCAATGCGCAGCACCTCACGGCGCATCGCCGTAATCTCGTGCTGGCTGGGCGTGTTGAGCACGTGCAGGTAGAGCACCGATTCGAACCGGTCGACGTCTGCCACGAACGAGCCGGGAATCAGCGAAATCGTGAGCCCCGTCGCAGTCAAAATAAAGTCTGACTTGGTGCGCAGCTTCACGCCGATGATGGCGACGGGCGGTGTGGGGCCCGGGCGCACCGCTAGCCACGCCACCTGCCATGACGCCTTCGCCACGTGCCAGAGAAAGTAGGCCAGGTAGCGCAGCGCATGTAACGGACTAAACTTGCCCGCTAGTTCGACCGGCGGCAAATAGAATAGACGCATCACGACGATTGCGACGATCACGCCGCTCACGATCGACAGCGGCGAGAACTCGCCCCACAAGAGCGCCCACAGCGCCACGAGGCCCACCATGAGCGGTAGCTCGTGCACGCGCACAGCGCGCTCGAGGCGACGCAGCTCGCTCATTCGCTGCTCCCCTCTGGCGCGGTGTCACCGCTGCCACCGCCGAGTTGCCCCGGCGTATCACCTAGCACCATCGAGACGAGCTTACCCGGGTTCGCCATCGTCTCGCCCGCCCGCGTCGCATACGCGTACAGCGGGCCCGCAAACACCGTCAGCGCAAGGCTGACAAGTACCATGCCCGTCGTCGCGGTGAGCATCAACTTAGGAATGTCTTTGCGGTCCTGCAGCGGGCCAGCGTCGGGGGCGTCCTGCAACTTCTCAATCATCGCGTCTTCTCGGGCGCGTAACACCATCGCCTCTGTAGAGGGAGCCGCCGCGCGCACCACCGAAGTGCGGCGCGGTCGCCAGAATGCAAGCACCCAGGCGCGTGCGAGCGCATACAGCGTCAACAAAGATACGAGCGCCCCGATGCCAATCAGCCAGTATGCCCCCGGAGTCGCAAGGTCTGCCGCGGCAGTGAAGAGCCCCATCTTGCCGATGAAGCCAGAAAACGGCGGGATCCCGCCCAGGTTGAGCATTGGAATAAAGAACAGCACCGCGATAATCGGCGAGCGACGCATCAGACCGCCCAGTTCGGCGAGCGAGGTCGTGCCACCTTCACGCTCAATGAGTCCCACTGCCAAGAACAGCGTCGTCTGCACAATAATGTGGTGCGCGATGTAATAGATGGTGGCGGCGAATCCGGCGGCGTTTGCCATGCTGATACCAAAGATCATGTACCCGATATGGCTGATCAATGTGAACGAGAGCAGTCGTTTCACGTCGAGCTGCGACACGGCACCGAGAATGCCGATCAAGAGCGTGAGCCCTGCGATCACCATGAGTAAGGGGTCAACGCTGGAGTGCGGAAAAAGCTGGGTTTGGCTGCGAATAATCGCGTACACGCCCACTTTCGTGAGCAGCCCAGCGAACACCGCGGTCACGGGCGCAGGAGCCGTGGGGTACGAGTCGGGCAGCCAGAAGGACAGCGGAAACACTGCTGCCTTAATGCCAAACGCAATGAGCAGGGCAAGGTTGAGAAGCAACTGCACTTCGCCCGGCAGCTCAGCGATGCGCAGCGTGAGCTGGGCCATGTTGACCGTGCCCGTAGCACCATAAATCAGGGCAATCGTGGCAAGAAACAGCACGGAAGACACGAGCGACACGACAACGTAGGTGACGCCAGCACGAATGCGCTGCGCCGTGCCCCCGAGGGTGATCAGCACATAGCTCGCCACCAGAAGGATCTCGAAGCCGACGTAGAGGTTGAAGAGGTCACCCGCGACGAACGCGTTGAAGACCCCGGCGCCCAGCACGAGGTACGTCGGATAGTAGATCGAAACGGGCGTCTCATCGTCGCCGTCGGCGAGGCCCTGCCCGATCGAGAACAGAAACACCCCGAGCAGTACCACGGCCGACACCGTGAGCATGAGCGCCGCCACTCGGTCGACGACGAGCGCGATCCCGAAGGGCGCTGCCCAACCTCCCACCTCCATGACGAGTGCGCCCTGGGCATCGACCACCCACATGAGGGTGCCCGAGATGCCCACGGCTGCGATCAGCGCGGCGAGCGTGATGCCCTGCTGGGTGCGCCTGCGCCCCGGCAGCGCGAGCGTGATGGCCGCCGCCGCCAGCGGCACGAGCACGATCAAAGGCACAAGCACGGTCATGCGTGGTTTCCTCCGGTCTGCTGGCTCGCCACGTCGATGCCTAACTCGGCATCTTCGTCGGTCTCTGTGTCGTCAGAGGTTTCGGGCGTCTCGGCCACGTCCTCATCGGTCACCTCGTCGCTCGCGAGAGCGTCGGTCGAGCCCAGCTCGAGATCGGAGTCGTCATCGCGCACGGTATCGCTGCGGTCTTGTGCAAGCCGCCAAGAACGGTAAATCAGCGCGAGCAAGAATGCGCTCACACCAAACGTGATCACGATCGCCGTCAAAATGAAGGCCTGCGGCAGTGGATCGCTCATGCCTTCTTCTCCGCCCCCGACGATCGGTGCTCGGCCAAATGATCCGGACATCAGAAAAATGAGCAGGTTCGCGCCGTTACCCACCAGCAAGAATCCGAGCAGGATGCGCGTGAGGGTGCGGTCGAGCATGAGGTAGATGCCGCACGAGATCAGCACCACCATCACGAGAACGAGTATGAGTGGTGTGGTCACGGGGTCTTCGCCTCCTCTTGCTGGGCCGCCTGTTTGTCGAGCTCTTCGTGTTCATCAATCTCTGAGCCGAGGCTGCGCAGCACATCGAGCACCAGACCAAAAACCACGAGGTACACGCCGATATCGAACAGCGTCGATGTGACGAGCGGCAGTGTGCCGAACCAGCCGAGGTCCACGTCGATCCAGGCAGAGGCGAGCGCCGACTGGCCAAAGAACATCGGAAGCAGTGCCATTGTCACCGCGATAGCGAGCCCCGCCCCCAAAATGCGGCCAGCGTCGAGCGGCACGGTGGCGCTCAGTTCGTGACGCCCCCCGGCGAGGTAGCGAGCGACGAGCGCGAGGCCGGCCACAAGCCCGCCCGCGAACCCGCCGCCGGGCGAGTTGTGGCCCGTGAGCAGCAGATAGATCGACAGGATGATGAGGCCGTGAAAGATGAGCCGCACGACAACTTCGAGCAGGATCGAACGGTTCGCCGGGTCGAGCGTTCGGCCCGCAAGCACCCACGGCGTACGCCTGGCTGGATCGTTAGGATCAGCGACGCGGCGCAGATTGTCGCGGGCGACGGTGCGCGCCTGTTTGCGAGACAGCTTGGGGCGTAGATCAGCGCGTGTGCTGAGAAACACGAGCGAGGCCACCCCTGTGGCCGCGGCGAGCACAACAGAGAGTTCGCCCATCGTGTCCCAACCGCGAATATCGACGAGCATCACGTTGACCACGTTGCTGCCGTGACCGCCCGCGTAGGCAAGGCCCGGTAGCTCTAGGGAGATCGGGTCAGCGACGCGCGCACCGAGTGCGACGATCGCGGCGGCGCCGAGCGTGAGGCCGGTCGCGATGCCGATCACGGCGCGGGCCCAGCGCACGGGCCGCTTCACTCGCGTGTTGAGTCGCTGCGGCAGGCGCCGGATCACGAGCACGAACGCAATGAGCGTGACGGTCTCGACAAGCGCCTGCGTCAGGGCAAGGTCGGGTGCACCGTGGGTTGCGAAGAGCGCGGCCATGCCATAACCAGTGACGCCCACGAGCACAACAGCTTGGAAGCGTGTGCGGGCGCGCAGCGCGAAACAGGCCGCGACAATCATGAGGATCGCGATGGGCAGCTCTGCCGGTGAGCTCATGAGTACATACTCGTTGGGCCATGCCTGGCCCCAAAGAATGGTGCCGCCCAGGCTTCCCGCCGCGACAATGAGAATCACGGAGAGGTAGAACGGTAGGGAGCCTCGCTGTGTGACGGCAGTGGTGCGAACGGCCAACGTATCGATCCACTGGGTGAGCACCCAGTAGATGTGCGCTGCGGTAAAGCGTTCGGGCGGCGCGGGTAGCGGGCGGCCGCGTTTTGCCAGCAGCACCGCGATGACGAGGCCGAGGGCGATCGCAGCGCCTGAGGCCGCGAGAGCCGGTGTCCACCCGTGCCAGAGCTCAAGACTCACCGCGTCACTCGGCCAACCGATGCTCAACACCTCACCCAACCAGGGTGCGCCGACCCCAAGCAGCAGCGCGAGGCTCGCAAAAATTGCGGGGGCGACGTAGATGCCCGGGTGCTGCGCGTGCACGATGCGTGAGGGCGCCACACCCGGCTTCGACCAAAACGCTCCCCAGTAGAAGCGCCCCATGTAGGCCACAGTAAGAATGCTACCGACGAGCGCGACCCAGAATGCGAGGACGGCGAGATTGCTGCCCTGGCCTTCGTCGAGCATCTCAGTGAAAGCCGCTTCTTTGGCGACGAACCCGACAAACGGTGGGAACCCGGCCATGGATGCTGTGGCAACCCCCGAAATGATCGCGAGCACGGGCATCGAACGTGCTAGCCCGCTCAACTCGCGCAGGTCACGAGTGCCGGTTGCGTGGTCGATCACCCCGACCGACAAGAACAGGGGCGCTTTTGCCGCGGCGTGGGCGAGCAGCAGCGTGATGCCGGCGAAGGTCGTGGCCGGGGTGCCAATGCCGATCACCATCACGAGCAAGCCCAGCTGACTGACCGTGCCGTGCGCAACCAGCAGCTTGATATCGTACTGGCGCAGTGCACGGAGCCCGCCGCTGATCATGGTGATGGCCCCGAGGCACACCAGGGTCACCCTGAAGCCTGGCACGTCGGCAAACCCGGGGGCCAGCCGAGCAATCAGGTACACGCCTGCCTTCACCATGGCTGCGGCGTGCAAATACGCGCTCACTGGTGTGGGGGCTGACATAGCACCGGGCAGCCAGAAGTGGAACGGGAAAATCGCTGACTTAGAAAGCGCTCCCGTGAGCACGAGATATACCGCTACCGTCGCCGTCACACCGGTGGGCGATGCCTCGACGATGCCCGCGAGCGAGCTCGTTCCCGTCTCTGCTACCAGTAGCACGAGCCCCACGAGCATTGCCAGGCCGCCAAACGTCGTTACGATGAGTGCCTGCAACGCGGCCGCGTTAGCCGTTCGAAGCCTCGTGACGTGGCCGATGAGCAGAAAGGAGAAGACCGTTGTGGCCTCCCAAAAGATGAAGAGCAGATAGACATCGTCCGCGAGCACGAGCCCCAGCATCGAAACAGTGAAGCCCATGAACACGGCGGCGAACCGTGCGAGCCCTGCTTCGCCTGCTTCGAAGTAATACGCACAGTAGAGCAACACGAGCGCGCCCGCCCCTGTGACGAGGAGCGCGAACACGGCCGCGACAGGATCTAGCCTGAACCCGAGGCTCATAGACAGCTGAGGGATCCACTCGTGATACTCGGTGAGTACGTCTCCCCCGAAGACCGGGATACTCAGCACCAAAACCCAGCTGAACATTCCGCCCATGAGGGTGGCAAGGAGCAGGAACGATCGTGGTCCGAGCCGTGCCACCACAGGGTGGACGCAGATAGCGCACAGCGCAACGACGAGCAGCATGCTGGTCATTGCACCCATGCACTGCCTACTTTCTTAAGGTATCTAGATGGCCCGCCACAATCCTATCGGGGAGCGCGTGGCAGATTCCTGGGGCTGTATATGCCCCTGGTTTTGGGCATAAAAAAAGGGGGTTGGTTCACACAATTGTGAACCAACCCCCACTAAAAGATGTCCGGCGGTGACCTACTCTCCCACACCCTCCCGAGTGCAGTACCATCGGCGCAGTCAGTCTTAGCTTCCGGGTTCGGAATGTGACCGGGCGTTTCCCTGACGCTATAACCACCGTAACAATATCAACATAACAACCACCCCACCCCCACCAGGAGGTTACTGGGTGTGGCCGTCCGTTGGGAACCACAAAGTAGACGCGAACATCGTTACACACACATTCATGCTTATGCATCCCCA